>JAHQWS010000112.1 GCA_029856295.1 Promethearchaeia archaeon | reverse complement strand
TTATAGACTTCGCCTGTCTCTGGAGCAACAGAATTATAAGAATTCTTTGCTAATTCACTAGACAACTTTGTGGTCGCCTTTGGATCTCCATGCACACAAAAAATATTATTAGATCCATTTTTAAATATTAAATTTTTCACATATTCCTTTAATTGTGTGCCATCAGCATGACTTGAAAAATCAAAATAGTCATAATCACATTTAGCTTTAATTTTAAAATTATATGTTGAGTCTATTTTCTTATAATTATTAAATTCAAGAAAACCACTATCCATAAGAACTCTTCCAGGACTTCCCTCAACCTGATATCCGACTAAATAAATCGCAGATACGGGATCGTTTAAAAATGATTTTACAAAATCAATAGCGGCACCACCTTTTAACATACCTGAAGGTGCAATTATCACACCTTTGGAGTTTTTTGCATGATTTCTATCTTTTTTCCCTGAAATGAATTTTGCTTTTTTTAAAGCCTTTCTGTAAAAATTGATGTTTTTTAAAGATTCGGGATAATCCGCAAAAATATTTGAAATTTTTCTTGCTAACCCATCGACAAAGATTTTCCCATTATAATGGTATTTTTGCAAAATTAATAGAGCTTCTTGCGAGCGAGCAACTCCAAATGCAGGGACAAGAACTTTACCATTATTTTCAGTAATTTTTATTATTCTATCTGTAAATTCTTTTTCCAATTTTTCTCTAGGAGGATGATCTCTTAAGGTATATGTTGATTCAATTATCAATGCATCAATTTCTGGAATTTCTTTTGAAGTTGTAAAATTTGTGCCCTCTACTAAGTTTGTTGATTTTGTATTTATATCTCCAGTGTATAGTATCTTCTTATTATCAACCTCAATTAAAATTGAAACACTTCCAGGAATATGTCCTGCGTTAAAAAATGTAAGGAAAAGATTATCACTAACTCGTTTACGTTGTCTATTTTCAAGAAAATAGGAATTATCTATTAATTTATCTAATTCTCGATATCCAAATGGATAATCGAAATTTGAGATTCTAATCATATCTTTAACAAGAACTTTAGTTACTGCTAGTGTAACGGGATTTGTAAAAAGTGGTGTAGATGAATTTTTATAAAGAAAAGGCAATGCTCCTGAATGATCAATATGACTATGAGTGAGAGCTATTGCTTTCAAATTTTCCATGTCAAAATCTTGTGGAAGTCTAGTTTTACCTTTAAATCGCATTCCATAATCTAAAATGCATTTTTCCCCAGTTTTAGATTCTATTAGGATAGCAGATCGTCCAACCTCTCTGCATCCACCTAAAAATGTAATTTTTACCATTTTTTAAAGCCTCTATGAAAATAAAGATTTTTTTATATAAGATAAATATGGAAAAAATTTCAATTTTTCCATTTTTTAACAATAAATAAAAAATTATGGTCTGATTTTTTTTTATACCTTATATGGGAAAATTATTGTTTTAAATTTTAATAAGTTTCTCGAAGTTTAAAAAAAAAGAAAATTAAAAGGAGACACATACAATTAGAAGGATTATTTTATTTTTTTTATTACATTAGTCAATAAAGCAATAACATTGCTAACATTTTTGCCAAAAATTTCTAATATCTCATCCCAAGTAACGGGAGTTTCATCTTCTTTCCAACAGTCGTAATCTGTTGACATAGCAACAGCTGCGTATGGAATATTAGCTTCATTTGCTAAAATTGTTTCGGTAGCGATGCTCATATTTATCACATCAGCACCCCATATCCTGAACATTTCTGATTCTGCTCTTGTGGAAAACCTTGGCCCTTCGATGGTAACTACTGTCCCTTTTTCGTGATATTTAAGATTAAGCTCCTTTGCAGTTTCAATAAAGATATTTCTTAACTCTTCAGAATAAGGATAGGCCATAGCAGTGTGTTTTGCATCTCCAGGAGGAAATTCTTCAAAAAAACTTACTTTCCTAAGTCTAGTGAAATCAATAAATTGGTCAAGAATGACGAAATCACCTCTTCCAATTTCTTCTCTCAAACTCCCGCAAGCGGTTGTAGCTATTATATGAGTACATCCTTGATCTTTTAACGCTTGTATGTTAGCCCTATAATTAACCTGTGTTGGAGGGTATATATGTTCTCTTCCATGTCTTGCTATAAGAACTACATCAACATCGTGAATTTTTCCCAATATTAAAGGAGAAGCTGGTTTTCCATAAGTCGTATCAACTTCTATGTCTTTAGCATCTTGTAAAATATCTGGATTATCTAATCCTGAACCGCCAATTATACCGATTTTAACCATAATATTCACTTTTTAGATTTTTTGAATTATAATATTAAAAATTTTATAAATTATTTTTTTTATAAATGGATTCATAGTTTGTTTTATATTTAATTTTTTTAAATTATACTTATACAGAAATAAATGTAGTGAACTAATTATGAAATTCGAAGGTAATGCTGAAATTGGCATAATTGGTGGAACTGGATCAGATATAGAATTAAATAATGCTGAAAACCTAAAAATATATACCCCTTATGGAGCCACTTCTGATTTTATAAAAGTAGGTGAATTTAAAGGTAAAAAAGTTGCCTTCCTTTCCCGACACGGTATCGGTCACACGATACCACCTCATAATTTAAATTTTAGAGCAAATATTTGGGCAATGAAAGAACTAGGAGTAAAATACATACTATCTCCATCTGCGGTAGGTTCATTGAAAAATGAACATAATAAAAGAAAATTTGTTTTAGTTGATCAATATATCGATAGAACTAAAAACAGATCAGAGACCTTCTACGAGAGAGGCCAAGTATGTCATATAAACCAAGCGGATCCATATTGTGAATATCTGAGAAATCTATTGTATGAGAATGGTAAGAAAATCGAGGATTTAGATATACAAAATGGAGGTACTTATGTTTGTATTGAAGGTCCAAGGTTTTCCACAAGAGCAGAATCAAAAATGTTCAGATTATGGGGTGGTGATATTATTGGGATGACAACATATCCAGAAGTCGTTCTTGCGGCAGAGAAAGAAATTTGTTATTGTTGTATTGCAATGGTCACCGATCTCGATGTATGGGCTGCTGATTGCTCTAATTGTGGAATTGTAGAATATGGAGCAAAATGTCCTCAATGCGGAGGTACTTTACAAAAAATAATTGTTACTATTGAAGAAGTATTAAAAACAATGGAAAGTAATGCAGTAAATCTTAAGAGGCTTCTTGAAATGAGCATTCCACAAATTAACACAGAGAGAGATTGCCCCTGCCATCATTCATTAACTGGTGCGATTCTATAGTTTGTTGATTCAAAGTCTAAAAAAAAAAGATTTTAGTAATTTTTACATTACTCTTTTTAGTTTTTTTAAATTGATTCATTCTTCTACTGGAATTTCTACTAAAGAGAGTATTTCATAGCCTTCTAACTGATCTCTACCATGCAAACTTCCAGTAAGCTCAATAACAAAAGCAACTCCCTCAACAGTACCACCTGATTTCTCTACTAAGTTACATGCTGCTTTTGCTGTTCCACCAGTTGCTAATAAATCATCAAAGACTAGCACTTTATCTCCCTGTTCAATCGCATCAACATGCATATGGATAGAGTCAGTGCCATATTCGAGTTCATAGGTTTCACTTATGGTTTTGTAGGGCAATTTTCCTGGCTTTCTAATTAAAATAAAACCAGCACCTAACTCATATGCAATAACTCCTCCAAAAACATATCCTCTGGCTTCTATTGCTACTAATTTGTTAATTCCCCTATTTTTAAAATGATCTATAATTCTATCACATGCTTCTTTAAATGGTGCATGAACTTTACATAGAGTAGTTATATCTTTAAATTGAATCCCTTCTTTAGGCCAATCTGGTACATTTCTTATATGCTGTAATAAATCCATACTGAAATCAACATTTAATATAATTGATTTTAATTTAAGTAAATTAAAAATTGTATTTAAAATCGTATAATCTAAAAAAAGATAAAAAATTAGAGTTATTGAAATCAAATATAATTCTTTTTTGATATAATCCTTTTTCTGAATTGTAAATTACCAATTTTAATAATTGAAATTGAATAATAAAAAGGAATAAACGATAAGTTAATCTTAAATAATTACAAAAAATTAAATAAAAATTAAGTCATAAAAAATATATTAGAATCATTTTTATTATAAAAACTATTAGAGTTAAGTTTTGATGAAAATTCTACTATTTGGTCCTCAGAATGCTGGTAAGACAAGTTTAATGCGAACTACTTGTTTAGGATACAATTTCATGAAAGTTGCGAATTTAAAACCAACTAAGGGCATATCCAGAGAAAATTTTATTTTCCGTGGTATAATGGAATTGAATGTATGGGATGCGGGTGGTCAAGAACGCTATTTAGAGAGATATTTTTCTGATTCGCAAAGAGAATTAATATTTTCGGAAGTTACAACAGCAATTTTTATGGTTGATTCTGGGGTAGTAGATTCAAGAACAAGAGAAATCTTTGATAAATTTCTGGAGTACATATTCGAGTTTAGTCCTCAATTGGAAAAAGTGTATGTATTACTAAATAAAATTGATTTACCAGAATCAAAAGAAGATGATGTTTTTAAATTATTGTCCACTGACTTAACTGATAACATTAGATATAAAATCGCATTTACTCCTGTGTCTGTCAAGGAGGGCAGTGCACAACATAGATTAATTGAAATCTTAGATTATGAAATTCAGAAATCAACTCTTTCTATGCAAAGACTAGGGAAGATTAGATTTTTACTTGATCAATTAAAAGTGAGCACGTTATCAGAGTATCTTTTGTTTAACCAACCAGATGGATTGTTGATTTCATCAACTTTTGGTAAATTTGAAAGTTTAAAACCCTTAGAATTTATGAAATTCGAGATGGGAACCTTAGACTCAAATTTATATGTGATATATCAAAAGATAATGGAATTATTAAATATGCAAAACCTTTCTCCATTGGCATTATCTACTATAGTATTTGAATCAGACGTTTGCTTTGTTCTTGTTAAGGAGGTTAGTGAGAGGGCTGTTATAATGGCAGTAACTAAAAATAAAAATGTGGATGTTTTCTCAGGTGTAATGAATGCGTTGAATGGAGAAAACTATAATAGTTTAAAAGAATTTATGACAAAATCGCAATACTAAATAAGATCGAATGGAATATCGAATCTCTCACTCAAAAAAAAAAAAAAATAAAAAATAGGATTTAAGGAAAATTTACTCTAAAAATTCTATTCTAGTTATGATTCTTTTTCTATTAATTTTCTTTTAGTTAACAATTGTTGTTTTGCATGATGTGGTCTTCTCAATACGGTATCGTTAGATTTTTCAATTTCTCTTGCCTCATCACACATTTTAGCCGCGTGAGACATCATTTCATGAGCAGCAGCCAGTAAAGGCATATATTCTTCTCTTTCTTTAAGTTGAAAACATGCTTTCCCCGTTAATTTGGACACTGAAGATGCAAGCTCAAATGCAGCTATCGCTTTAGCTTCAGCATATGGATTAGAAAAACCAGCAGCTTTAACTGCCGTTGTCGCATCTACAATAATTTTTGGTAAAGAAGGTGTTTTACCATCTAGCATATCCATTATAACTTTATTTAATTCCTCAGATATAACAAAAAGGGCACCTGTTATAGCAAGAACTTTTAATAAATCTGCGTTAAACACACTCATTTCAATTGTATCTAAAAATGGTCTTCTCGCACCGATCATTGAATCGCAATTTACCAAAATGTAGCCCATTCCTTTCTCAGTAATTTCTTCTACTGCTTTTTTCGCTGGTGCGTCAGAAATAATAATTGTAGGGATATTTCCAACCATATCTCTTGCTGTTTTGGGTCCTTTAAGAGCAGCATTAGGAGATGACATTAAAATTAATTCAGGCTCCCATTTTAGTAAATCTTTCATGGTTTCTGTGCACATTTCTGGAGGATGCATCTTTGCACCAGAGGTCACTTCGTATACATTAATTCGTGTAGCTTCAGCTCTTTCATCCATTAAAAAAGCAAGTAATAGAGAAGAACCAATAGTTCCATTTTTCAAAATTCCGATTTTTAATACTTTTTCTTCGCTCATTTTTCAATACACTATTTTTAATTGATTTTAAAATTTTAAAATATATATTTCTATTTCTTCTATTTAATTTTGCACTATTTTTAATTTTTTTTTAAAATTTATATAAAATGAAATCATTTAAAAATAGTAATAACTGAAAATCTAAAAAAAAAGTTGTATGAAAATGGAATTAAATGGAGTAGAAATTGAGGATACTTACTGTGAAGCATTTGGAGGATTCTTTGCCCGAGTTTTAGTGACGGCAATAAATGAAAATTGGGCGAAAATTGTAGGGCAGATAGCAACAGGATACGGAACATCAACAATCCACTGCGATGCTGAAGCAGCAATCGACGTAATGGTGCCAGCAGATCAAACTCCTGATAGGCGACCAGGGGTTGCTCTAATGTTCTTTATTTCGGATAAAAAGAAAGTTGGCAATGTAGTGATGAACCGCTTAGGGCAGTGTGTTTTGACGTGTCCAACGACAGCATGTTTCGATGCTATGAAGGGATCGCTTGATCCGGAAAAAATGTTTGAGATAAAAATCGGGGAAAATTTAAGGTATTTCGGCGACAAATTCGAAGAAAAGGATGGAAACATATGGAATATTCCTGTTATGGATGGGATTTTTAAATGCCAGAACATGATGAAAGTTGGTAAGGGTATTTTAGGAGGAAATTTCCTTATAATAGGAAAAGATCAAGAATCCACTTTAAAAGCTGCTGAGGCTTCAATAGAAGCAATTAAGGATCTTGAAGATGTAATTACAGCATTCCCGGGCGGCATAGCTAGATCTGGTTCAAAAGTAGGTTCTAAATATAGTTTCCTTGGGGCTTCAACAAACGATGCATATTGCCCAACATTGAAAGAAAAATCTGAAAATACAGCGCTTAAAGAGGGAGATAATTGTGTTTATGAGGTCATCTTAGATGGGGCTACTGAAGACGCAATAAAAGTGGCAATTAAATTAGGAATTGAAGCTGCCGTTAAGATCCCCGGAGTAAACCGGATTTCTGCGGGGAACTACGGAGGTAAGCTCGGAAAATTCCAATACCACCTTAAAGACGTTTTGGGATTATAAAATCGAATTTAAAAAAAATAATTTAAAATAATTTTTTTGGTTAATTTTATAAACGAATTAACAATTATAAATTAACCCCTTTTTTTATTTTCTTACATTATAATACCCCGTTCTAGTAAATCGGCACATTCTGTAAGTTTTAGATTATTCATTAAAAAATCTCCCCTCACTTGGCGTGTAATTCGTACCTCTTCTAGGATTTCGGGATGATTGCGTATTTTCAATGTTGCCCTAATGCGTCGCTCTACAG
>JAHQWS010000111.1 GCA_029856295.1 Promethearchaeia archaeon | reverse complement strand
AGACAAAACTTATGTTGTCAGCGAGATATACGGAAAAAATATCATCTTCTATTACTAATTTTTTTAAATCTTTATGAGAGACTTCTTTTGCAAATTGCATTAATGCTGAAAGAAACCCTGAGAATAAATGGGTTTTTATGCGTTTCTTACTATATTGACGAGAAAATAAACAGATACCATCTTTGATAATAAATATGGCATGAATCATATATTTTTCTCCTCTACACTAAAATTACTTTATAATTTTCATGAAAAATTTCATTATATTACCGCATTCATTCTAAACTACTGAAATCCGGAGCATATGTGTGGATATCGCGAGTATTTCTAATTTTATGGTTGTTGTCGATTGCGATTACGTTCCTATTACCATTCTCCCTTCAATCTAAAAGGTCTCAACAATAATAGTAATTGTTAATCTTCTATTTAAAATTACTTACTAATTTTTTCCAAAAAGCCATACTTTACTAAATTGTCAGAAAATGTTTCATAACAGAAGGAGAAAGGAGACTCCTACCACAATGCCCCGATTATGAGGTCAGATAAAAAAAAGAGGATAAATAAGATAAAATCAGTGCGTAAATATGTACACTAACCAAAAGACAAAAATCTAGAATGTGATAGGAGTCATTTTTAATTTTTTTTTGAATTTTGAGGTTATTTGTTTTCTATTATCTTTCCTCAATGAGAATATTCTAAGTCTATGTTTTTTATCTTTCTCCAGAATATCCTTTATTAATTTTACCTCTACTAAAATTAAATCTTCTAAGTATTCAGGATCGAGAAATAACTCGATTTTATCCTTGTTTACTTTTTTAATTACAAATCACCTTACATATCCCATTCTAAATCTAATTATATAAAAATCTATATTTTTTATTCTACACTCTAATTAACGGAAATCAATTCCAAAAACTACGGTTAATTCACATTTTAATACTACTATAAATCAAATAAAATGCTTTTTAAATTTAGAAATAATTTAAAATATATCATGGATCTTTCTAAAATCACTAAAGTTTTTTCCGAATCAATTATCCGTGAAATGACGCGTGTAGCAAACGCACATCCGGGGTGCATCAATCTGGCTCAAGGTTTTCCCGATTTTTCAGCACCTGAGACTATTAAAAATGCCGCAATTAAAGCAATTCGAGCAGATATAAACCAATATGCTATCACATGGGGTTCTGTGTCGCTAAGGAATGCTATTGCCGAAAAAATAGCCGAATATAATAAAATGAAATTTGTTGACCCTAATAAAAATATCACAGTCACTTGTGGCTCTACAGAAGCGATGCTCTCTTCAATGAAAGCTATTATAAATCCTGGTGATGAGATAATAATATTTGAACCATTTTATGAAAATTACGGGCCTGACTGTCTATTATCTGGAGCTAGCCCTCGTTATATTATGTTAAATCCTCCTGATTGGAAGTTCAATTTTGAGCGGCTTGAACAACTTTTTAATGAGAAAACTAAAGCGATAATTATAAATACTCCAAATAATCCTACTGGAAAGGTATTTAGCATCAAAGAATTGAAATTTATCGCAGAATTATGTCTAAATTATGATTGTATTGCTATAACCGATGAGATTTATGAACATATATTATTTGATAATCATAAACATATATCTATTGCTTCTTTGCCTGGTATGGAAAAGAATTCAATTACTATTAATTCTATATCTAAAACTTACTCCCTCACAGGCTGGAGAGTAGGATGGGCTATAGCTAGTGAAAAAATAACCAATGAAATTAAAAAGGTTCATGATTTTTTAACGGTTGGGGCTCCAGCTCCACTTCAAGAAGCAGCAGCATTTGCTCTTTCACTTGGTAAAGATTATTACAAATGGCTTGGAGATTTTTATCAAAATGCTAGAGATATTCTCTTTAACGCCCTAAAACAAACAGAGATTAATCCAATCAAACCAGATGGGGCCTATTATATTATCGCTAATTGTGAAGACTATATGGAGCGCTATAACCTTCAAAACTCATATGATTTAGCCATACATTTGATAAAGAATATTGATATCGCAACGGTTCCTGGTTCTTCTTTTTATGCGGATCTTAAAAGTGGTCAATATCAAACCCGATTTTGCTTTTGTAAAAAAGAAAAAACGCTACAAACCGCAACCCAATATTTAAAAAGGATTATACATGAATAAAATAAATTTTAACTTTAGATAGAGATGAAAAACTATTTCTCTCGCTCCCTGTAATGACGTGATTCATTTTATTAAAGTTTTAAATCAATCAAATTTTACTTCTATTAATGGACTCATTTTTTAGAGATACCTATAAGTACTTGGTTAAAAAAATAGAGGACTCTTTAAAGAGCGTTAATAAAAGTACAATGCAACCTTGTTTAGAAATTTTAGAAAATGGAAAACAAGATAAAAGAGTCACTATTGATGGCGCTGGTAGATCATTACAAAGTGCTTTATTACTCGCTAATGAGTTAGAAAATTTATATGGTATTCGAGTTAACCAAGTTAACAATGCAAATCTAAGGCCTTTAAGAGAAGGAGATATATTTATAGTGAATTCTCGATCAGGATCAGGAAAAGCCACTGAGGATGCTGAATTTGCATTAAAAAAAGGGTTAAACGTTATTTACATGACAGGAAACCCAGAACTGGAGGAAAAATTTGAAAACGTAATTCTTATCAAGGGAGATATAAATCATGAAAGAAAATATGCCCCACTCGGAACAGAATTCGAACAGGCAAGTGCAGTTTTATGTTCATGTATGGGATATGCCTATAATAAATCTGATAAAATGAAATCTTTTGATAATAGTTGTTACAATGTAATAGAGGGGTTGCATTCTAATCTTCAGGAACTCGAAAAACAAGAAAAGCCAATTGTTAGTTATACTTCATTAATAAATGATTTTTTAGACCTTAATAATGACAGAGTTGTTTATTTTAAAGGAGTAGGGATAAATGAAATCATCTCAAGAGTAATTGCGATAAGGTATGGTCATTTGCATAAAGAAGGTTTGAAAGATTTAAATGTTGTATATGAAGGTCATTGGAAAAGTAGAAGAAAGGATGATTTAGCGGTATTAATAAGCGGAAGTGGGGAAACAGATCAAATCATAAAATATGCGCAACAGACGGGAGATGTTGGAATGAAATTGTTTACCATAACATCCTTTAAAGAGTCTAACCTAGCTAGAACAAATAAATGGTATCGTAAATATCAAGGAAATCTAATTATTGAGGGCAGACCTGAGATGGTCAGTTATTATAATAAATCTATCCATAAGGTGACTAAGACGTTTTTCCCTCAATTTGAATTAAACACCTATATAACTCTTGATGCTTTGTTGGCATTAATCGCAAAAAATAATGATATTACTGAAGAGGATATGAAAAAAACCCACAGAGATAAGGAACTAGAATAGAAGTGTAATATATAAATGAAAAGTATTTTTTGCAAATTAGCAATTTCTAAATATCCTAATCGTATTTTTTCTTCAAAGATATAAAAAAAGAAAAAGGTTAAGATGTCTCTTAAAATTTATTTAGCTTCAATTGAAGAGAAAAATGAAATTTATAGAGCATTAATTAGATATTCTGAAGAACTTGAGCAATTTCAGGAAATTCCAAGGGGAAAAATTGCATCAGAGAAATATTTTGATTATTATTGGACAAAAACAGATAGATTTCCTTTTGTTGCGTTTATTAATGATGAATTGATTGGATTTTGTTTTCTTAGAGCAGAAGAAAAATCTTACAGTATTGCAGAATTTTATATCAAACCGATGTTTAGGCGTCTTGGCTATGGTAAAAAATTGTTAAATTTTACAATAGATTTCTGCAAAAAACAAGGAATTCATTCTTCTATCGTTGCAAATTCACTTGTAAAAAATGTAAGAGCAAATGATTTTTGGATTACTAATGGATTTATTAGATTAAAGGAAGGTGTTTTTGAAAATGAGAGATATTATTGCAATTTGAAGGAATTTCAGTAAAATTAAATGATTTTAGTAAATATGAAAGAATAAAATCTATCGAATATTTATAGAAAAATAAACATTAAATGTGAAATTAAAATGGCGGATTTTGAGCCCAAAATTGTAAGTAAAGAAGAATTGAGTAGAATCTCTGCGGATGTGAATCCAGAAGAATTATTATTATTTGATGATCATTGCTTAAATGTTCATTATGAATCAAAAGTCCTAATTGAAGCTAAAGAGCCAGGATCTCCGTGGGTTGTAACAAAAGATCTTAAAACCGGAGAGAGAGCAGAGATTATGGATTGCACATCCCAAAATTGGACTTTAGCATTAGGATTCGCCCATCCCGATGTGAATTATGCGGTCTCCGAACAAATGAAGCGACTCACTCATGTCAAATCCTCTGTTGTTTCTCCAGCACGAGCGAAATTTTCAAATAAATTAGCCGAATTGGTTCCAGGAAGATTAAAAGGGGGCAGAGTTCATATCAATAATTCTGGTGGCAGTTTAGCACTTGAAGCTGCTATCAAACTTGCCTTAGTTGCTTCTAAAAATGCTGATCAGATATTAGTATTTCGAGGAGGATATCATGGAAATACATTAGCCATGTTAACCGCCTCTCAACCAATTCATACAGTAACAAGGTTTCGGCCATTTGGAATTGACTGCTTTGTAAGAGTGCCACAACCATACTGCTACCGTTGCATGTGGAATTATAAAAATGGATTGTATGGTAATAGAGACCCTCAATGTAATTTGGAATGTTTTAATTTAGTTAAGGAATATTTGCAGGGGTTATCCTCGAGAAAGCTTGCTGGAGTGGTTTTGGAATTATGTCAAGCGGCAGGCGGACACATCCCTTTTCCCCCAGAGTTTCTTGTAAAGTTAAGAGAAGTTTGTGATGAAGAAAAGATTCTCATTATTTATGATGAGTCCCAAACAGCCGTATGGAGAACAGGAAAATATTTCTCTCTCACAGAAAAGTATGAAAAAGAATTGGGTATTGATCTGTCTCCCGATATGATGTGCTTCACGAAAGCCATCGGAGGAGGTTTTCCATTAGGGGCTATGATCGCAAGTCCAAAGATCAAAAAGAGATTCAGTCCATCGGAAGATCATACTACATTTAGTAACACCCCGATAGGGTTAACGGCTGGTCTGGCATTAATAAAAGTCATCGAAAAGGGGAAAATAAATGAAAATTGTGAAGAGAGGGGCAAACAAATCACGAAGAGATTAAAAGAACTTCAAGAAAAGTATGATGTAATTGGTGATATTCGTGGTCCGGGACTTTTTATTGGAATTGAGTTAGTTAAAAACAAAGAATCGAGAGAACCGTTTTCAGAATTATTACAAGAAATGCTTGCAGAGGGAATAAGACAGAACATATTCTTCGGACCTAGCATGCCATACTTAACCGGTACAGGGAAAATCATAAGGCATAATTTGATTAAAATTAAACCTCCACTCGTAATTACGGAAGAAGATGCAGATTATATCTGTGACAAGTTTGAAAGTGTTCTGAAAGCCTCACTACATAATCTTGCAACCAAGTAATTTTTTAATTAATATATACAAAAAATTTATTCTTTTTTTTCTTTGATTTTAGCATTTCGAAATTAGGGTTAACTCTTTTCAATAGTTAATTTGCTATGCTTACCATCAAATTTATATATTAGGCAGACTTTTAATGAATCAATGAGACGAGTTAACTTAGTCGCACCGACTAGAAGAATGGATGCACGGGCTTGCAATAAGCAAGTAGCACCGAATATCCATTAGATCATCCGTACCCGTCTCTCACGATATCTCTGCTTTTTATTATTACCTTATCTGAATACTTCTCGCATCTTTAAGTTCTAAGAGGCGGGTTTGGAATTTTTAATTCTAATGGAGATCTAACTCCCTCAGAGTGAAAGAAAACGCGATAATTCATAAAAAGAAAGAGGTGGAAAAAAAATAAAGAAGAAAAAAATTAAAAATCTAGAAGATGTATTGCAATCTCTTGATAATGACGAGGTTATTGTTATTTCGTACTCGTCAAAGGAGGATGAGGAGAATAAAAGGGATAATAATGATTAAAAATAAAATCATGAACTAAAAAATATGTTTAGTTAAAGGCGAGAGATTGAAATTAAAAGTTAAAGTTAATAATGATTTATTCATTATTACTGAAGAAAGTAAGTTTAGATTAAGAATGAATCGAGTTTATATACAAGAAAAAAAAATAATTATGATAAAAATCCTTATCTCCACATTTTATCAATTTTTTCTTCATTAAGGAATCTTAACTTAATTACAATCTCCCTAGCTTAATACTAGATGTATTAATATTTTATAGAAAATACAAGATAGTATGAAATTACAAATTTTACTTGAAAAACCAACAGATAAAATCTTATTAATAACATTTTTACTCACTTTTATATTGACTTTTGTGTTTGTAGCTTTTATTTTCGCTCCTTTACTTGCTCAATTTCCTGTTGGAGCGGGTCTTATGGATATGAAAGCTGCTTGGAATAAAAAAAACATGGATAAGATTATTGCTATATGGAAAAAGGAGTCCCTCTCTCATTATGTTGAATTAATGACGATTGTAAATAATATAGATTTTGTATTTATGTTTATGTATGGTATGGCTGTTTTCAGTGGATTATTACTGGTTGCTCGTCAATTAAAGGACTCAGAGAAGCTTCTAAAGTTTTATCTTAACTTATCGATAGTGTCTTGGGTGAGTGTGTTATTTGATGTAATTGAGGGAATTTTTATAGCAATTATACTTTTCGACCCATCGAATATAACAGAAGTTTCAGCAATAGGAGTCTCTTTATCAGCAACTCTTTGTATAATTGTGTTATATAGCTGTGTGTTTCTATGGATTATCGGATTAGTTATTGTTTTGATCCAACATATCAAAAAAAGAGAATAAATACAAAATTAATCATTAATAACTAAATTTACCAAAATTTTTTATTTTTTAAGAATAAACATATAATATGTTTCAATCTATGGATCTTTTAACTCTTTTACTTATTATACTAACAATAGCAGTTATTGTCGCAGTTATAAATTTTATTATTGGTATAGTAATCATGCTAAGAATGACTTCTCTAAAGGGGTTAACTAAAGAAAAAAAGCCCGCAATCATTTTAAACAGCATTTGGAGTATAGTTGTACTCGTATTTAGTTTCATCCCTTGGCTCTACATCATTGCGTTTTTAATTAATCTAATTATTGGCTTGATTGCTTTAAGCTATGAGGAATTTTATGGTATAAAACGTTTTGGAAGGCGCTTAAAAATCCTGCTTGCGGTTTTAATAATACAGTTTGTGATAGTAATTGTAGCTTATATTATTATAGTATTTATAATTTTTGCCTATTTGCTTGGATAAAATATTCAAAATAATCC
>JAHQWS010000110.1 GCA_029856295.1 Promethearchaeia archaeon | reverse complement strand
CAAATATATACATTAACTAAAAAGGGTCAGGAGTATCTTACAAGGAATAATATCGAAAGGAAAAAGCAGTTCTGTATTAATGGATTTATTCAAATGTTTGGTTCTGATTTTATATTGATGCCCACTATTTTGAAATATCTATTTGAATCTTCTAGATTAAGTATTAATCAACTAATAGAATTAACTAAAACAAAAATGACTGTTCTTCATGATAATTTAGGAAAACTTGAAAGTATGGAGATTGTGAATAAAAAAAGAGTACTAAAAGATGGTCATTATCAAAATTCTTATTTTTTATCAAAAAAAGGTTTAAAATTATGCGATAATAAAATATTTAAGGACTATTTGTTTAATTCTATTTCATATAATCTTTTAGAAGATAAAATATTAAAGACTTTACAAAAACATCAAGATCTAACTACAGCTCAACTTAGTGATATAATAAATTATAATCAAAATAAAGTTTATAATTGCCTTGTTAGGTTGGCAAAAAAGGGTATTGTAGGAAAATCAGTGAAAAGAGGGAGGTTAACTGCTAGCGCTTTTTGGAAAATAAATTATTAAAATATGCATCTATATTGAAAAAGAATATTCTGACACTATAAGCAAATTTTTAAAAAAATCGAATATTAAAAATGAGTGATTTAAATAATAAAAAATTAATACCAAAAATCTACTGTTTACGGTATAACGAAGGTGGTTGTGATAGGAGAAAATGCACAGCCTTAAAATTAAAAAAATTCAATCTTTTAAAAATAATCCCCTCCATTAGAAATTCTTTAAAAAAAGCAATTATCTTAAATCCTTTTTCTCGGAATGAATTATCTGTTGATGACAGAAATTTAATATTAAAATATGGCCTTATTGTACTTGATTGCTCATGGAAAAATTTAATTAAATTGAGAGAATTTAAATGGATTAATGGGCGTAGGCTGCCACCTTTAATTGCGGCAAATCCCGTAAATTATGGAAAGTGGGAAAAATTGAGTTCTGCAGAAGCCATCGCTGCTGCACTATTTATAACAAAATTTGAAGAAAATGCTAATCTAATACTCTCAAAATTCTCTTGGGGAGAGGAGTTTATTAGAATAAATAATTTAAAATAAATAGAAAAAAAACTAAAAGAAGTTTAGTCTTCACCGCCGCCCCTTGAAAGAGAAGTAGCTGCAATGACATCGTCTATCTTTAGAATCATAGACGCTACTTCTGTTGCAGATTGAATTGCTTGAGTTAAAACTAATAGAGGTTCAATAACGCCTAATTTTACCATATTACCCGGTTTGCCTTCATCAATGTTTATACCATATGATGCACCATCATCGGCTTCATGTTTAGATCTCATTTCAACAATTAAATCAACGGGATTATATCCAGCATTTTCAACCAAAGTTTTAGGAATAACTTCTAAGGCGTTAGCATAGACTTCTATAGCTAATTGTTGCCGACCTCCAATTGATCTAGCATAAGTCCTTAATCGTTTTGCTAATTCTATTTCAGAAGCACCACCGCCTGGTAAAATAAATGGCAATTCGACCGCAGCTTTTACAACACATAGAGCATCATTTATCATTCTTTCAGCTTCATCAACTACATGTTCGATACCCCCTCTAATCAATATGCTCACTGCTTTTGGATCTGCACATTCAGAAACAAAAATCATATTATCTTCTCCAATTTTTTTCTCTTCGACTTTACCTGCTTTACCAAGGTCGCCCTCAGAAATTTCGAAGATATTATTCACGATTTTGGCATTTGTAGCCCTTGCAAGTTTTTCCATATCAGAACGCTTAACTCTTCTTACAGTAAGGATTCCATCTTTCGCTAGAAAATTTTGAGCTTTATCATCAATTCCTTTTTGACAAAATACGACGTTGGCACCACTTTCTTTTAATTTGTCAACTCTAGATTTTAACATATTAGATTCTTCTTGGAGAAACTTATTAATTTGGTCGGGAGTCTGAATTTTTATTTCGGCATCGAATTCTGTCTTTTCTATTTCAAGAGCCGAACTAATTAGTGTGATTTTAGCATCTTTAATGGATTTTGGCATCATAGGATGAACAACTTCCTTATCAACAATAATTCCATCGATAATTGACGTATCTAAGAGACTTTTTCCTTCTTTTTTAATTATCTGAATTTGATCCAAGTCAATTATTTTATGGTCGCCTCGATCTTCCATGATTTGAGAAACAGCATTAACAGCGATATCGGCAAAATGACTCTTTGCTCCAGCGAGTAATTTACTATTCATTGATGTCTCTGCGACTTTGATTAATGTGCTTTTATCATTTATATCAATTTTAATTCCGAGATCTTTTAATATTTCTTTACTTTTCCCAAGTGCCTTTCGATAGCCTCGAAAAATTATCGTTGGATGAACTTGCTGTTCCATTAATTCTTCTGCAAGATTAAGTAGCTCACCTGCAATAATTACGCTTGTAGTAGTACCATCGCCAACTTTGTCATCTTGAGTTTTAGCAATTTCAATAATCATTTTTGCTGCGGGATGTTCTACATCAATCGTATCTAGAATTGTAGCACCATCATTTGTTATGGTCACGTCTCCTAAAGAATCAACAAGCATTTTATCCATTCCTTTTGGACCCAATGTTGTTCTAACAGCTTCAGTCACAGCTTTGGCAGCAGCTATATTATTTCTTTGGGCATCTTTTCCTTGTTTTCTTTCAGTCCCTTCTCTTAGTATCACTATAGGGACTCCAGATAGTTGAGACAATTTATTTTCACTTTTTTTATCTTTAATTAAATGTTTTATTTATATAGATCTCTAAGTCATAAAATTAAAAAAGTTTACGAAAACGAAGTAAATAAATTAGAGATTGCAGAAAAAAAAAAAGTAAAAAAAAAAAAGATGCAGGGAGTGGGATTCGAACCCACGTACTCCTATGAGACCGGATATCTCATCAGAATTGTTAAATCAACGGAAGATATTTTTTAAAGATCTTGAGTCCAGCTTGCTGGTTAACCGCCAGCAGTGGTCCGGCACCGTTGACCAGGCTTGGTTATCCCTGCTTGAAGAATTTTTAAATTTTTAAAACATCAAAAATTTTTTATAAACTGTTAGCCGATTGGTGGCCTCTACATTTTATATGTTTATATAGTAATTCGCTAATTTTAATCTTTTTCAACTAGTTCTGTCAAAATTTTATTTAAAAAGTTCATTAAGGGTTTTGCAATTTCTTCCTCTTTTGTTCGGGCTCTTAAAAAGAGAAGTAGTAAAACCGGTTTCTTTAAGATATGCGAAGCTTTCTCCGATATGATGGTATTTAGTAATTTCTTTTCCAAACCGAATAAACTATAGGACGCTGAAATTGATCTTAGTCCTTCGGTCAATGGAGGGCTTCCCAAAGTGACATTTCCAATTCCCATCTCTTTCTGATCAGATATTAACAAGAGGTAACTATTATGTAACTTAAATAAAACCAGATAAATTTTAAAATTATCTATTAAACAATCCTTTTTTACTAAAGGTATCATCGTTCTGATGAGTTCATCTTATTTAAATAATTATAATAGGAAAAAATTTAAAGTTTGGCCTCTCTGATTGCCTCATCTACTTCATAATTCTTATTTACAATTAAATACAACGCTCTCACAACTTTCGTAGGATCATCAGCTTGAAAGACATTTCTGCCATATGCTACGCCAGCACCCCCTACATCTATTGATTGCTTTGTGATTTCCAATATCTCCCTTATCCCTGCTTTCTCTCCCCCTGCGATAATAACTGGGGCCATACAACCCCTAACCACTTCTTTAAAAGAATCAGGATCACCAGTCCAATTTGTTTTTACAATATCAGCTCCTAATTCGGCAGCAACCCTCGCAGCAATCTTAACAACTTCAACATCATATTCATCGTCTATGTTTTCCCCTCTAGGATACATCATCGCTAAGAGAGGCACTCCATATTCTCTACATTCTCTTGAAACGCTCCCTAATGTTTCAAGCATCTCAGGATCAGATTGAGTCCCAATATTTATATGAAGCGAAACGCCATCAGCACCTAATTTAACCGCTTCTAAAACAGTATTTACTAAAACTTTATAATTAGACATTGGACTTAATGAAGTTGATCCTGATATATGTAATATCAAACCTATATCCGGTCCATACCCTCTATGCGCATACAATGGAATTCCAATATGGCCTAAAACTGCATTAGCACCACCTAAGGCAACTTTATTCACCATTTCTCCTAAATTATTTTCAATACCCTTGATTGGTCCAACTGTTAATCCATGATCCATAGGGATGATAATTGATTTTCCATTTTCCCTATTCATAATTCTTTCCATTCTAATATTTTTACCGATATATCCGGACATTTTAAATTTTCCTAACTATTTTTAGCAATTCTTTTAAAATTATATTTTATTTAAGAATCATATTAGTATAATAAACACCAAAATATCAAGTTTAGGAATTCTTGTCATATGTCAAATCTAGAGATTAAAAATCAAAGCGAAATATTTCAGTGTTATAATTGCGAAACAGAAATTAATAATGTTAAATTGAAGCAATGTCCTAATTGTGGTACAATTTTGAACCCAAATCATTATGTAAAATGGAGAAATAGTTTCATTGGTTGTGTTTGTTTATTATGCCTAATTCCAATATTAATTGTTATAATAATTGGCATTTTTTCTATTTAGGCATAATTCCCCTATGAAAAAAAATTCGAGAGTTAATTTTAAGGTATTATAGTTGCTTTTCTCATATTTATAGTGGGAAAAATCCTGGAAATTCAAGTCCAGAAATTTCAGGGAAACCACACATTATATTCATGCATTGAATTGCATTTCCAGCGGTACCCTTAACCAAATTATCGAGAGCACATAAAACTACTATTCTATTCATTCTCTTATCAATTTGGAAACCCACATCTGAATAATTCGTGCCTCTAATTAATTTAGGATCTGGTAATCTAAATATTCCTGTTTTTTGATTAACTACACGGATAAAGGGTTCCTTATTATAAACTGTCCTGTATGCTTTAAATATAACTTTCTCATTGATTTCTTCTGTTTCATTAAAAAATACATGTGAAGTTGATAAAATTCCTCTTACTAAATTAACTGCATGGGCAGAAAAGCCCACTCTAACTTCTTGGTTTAAAATATTATTTTTTTGAAGAATTAACGTTAATTCTTGCTCTATTTCTGCGGTATGTCTATGACCGGTCATTTTATATGGCCTAATACTATTAGCTCTAATTGGGTGATGAGTTGATTCACTAATGCCTGCTCCAGAACCAGATGATCCTGTTTTAGAATCAACAATGATATTTTTTACTTGAATTAAATTTTCATTAACTAAAGGATATAGTCCGTAAATAGCACTTGAAGCATGACAACCTGCCACAGCTATCAAATTTGCCTTTTTAATTTCTTCGCGATGCAATTCAGGTAAACCATATACTGCTTTATCTAATATCTCAGGATGAGAATGTTCCTTTTTATAATACATTTGGTAAATGTTTTTATTTTTTAACCTAAAATCTGCACTTAAATCAATTACTTTTAATCCTGACTCTAATAATTCAGGAACCATATCTTGTGAAATACCATGAGGTACTGCTAAAAAAACAATATCACATTTTTCTTTTGCTTTTTCAATGCTGTATTCCTCAAATTTCAGATCTGAGATCTTTCGCAAATTTGGATAAATCGAATGAAAATATTTAGATATTAGTTTACGAGAGGTTATATAAGTCAACTCCACATTTGGATGATAACTTAATAGCCTAACAGCCTCTCCACCAGCATAACCACTTGCAGCAATAACGCCAACTTCCATATGTTTAAAAATTCTAATAAAATTTTAAATTTATCGATATGATTAAAGAATTAATAAAATAAGAAAGAATTTTATTAGATAAACGTTATATTCGAACATCAAAATCATGATCAAAATATATGAGAAATGAAATCATTGCTTACCAATAAATATGAATTGTTCTAACATTACTCTATATTATTGATTCTTTAAAAATCAGACTCGCATTTAATCAATTTCATGAGATCAACTTTAAAAAATTAATAAAAAAAGTTAAACACCAAAAATTTTCCTTAATTCGCTATAAATTTGTGATAACTTAGATATTAGTTGGGCGTTGTTTTGCTGCAAATAATAGTTTATATAGCCTGAAAGCCCATCAGCATCTTTAATCCATTCTAAAAATGCTTCAATTTCCCCTTTCAATTGAGGATCTATGCTTGGAGTAGCCGAAGCCGCAACGGGTACTGCTTTACCTAATTGAGCCTGTGTATCCATATAGGGCGTCTTTGAACTCATTGACGTTATAGTTCTTTGTGCATCCATGACAGCTCCAGGCGCATATCCATCCGGTTCAAGATATACAATTAATTTATGTTCATCATCCTTTGCGGCTACAATACTCCCCTCACCACGAATAGATGTAGCGACTAATCTTTCAGGTCCACATTGCAACATAGAATATTTCACCCCCGAGACCATTATAAATTGAGCATTCTGAGCAACCCAACTTGAAATGACTCTACCTACATCCGCACTAATGTCCCAATTATCTGTTGAATAAATTATTTCATTTGTGCCTGAAATAACCGCTCCGGCAATAATATGAGGGTCATTTTGCATTAAATTATAAACGGCAGTTGCGGGATCTACTGGCATTTTTTCATTTCCTTATTTTAGATTTTTATACATCATTATTAATAAAAATCTTAGATTTAAACTTTTTTATAAATATAATTATAAAAATTTTAATAAAAATTTATGGATAGGTATAATTTTAAAAACGATCAGTTTTTCTTTTTTACATTAATTCTCCCAAAGATGGGTTTATAATGAATACTCATTTTTTCATTTAATTTCATGTTATTTACCTTATAACCATGTTCAATTATTATATCTTGTCCAAAATAGAGTTCATGTAAAAAATCAGAATTTTTTAATTGTTTTAAGTGTTCCTTTAAATACAATTCGGTTTTAAATAATTTTCCACATGCTGGACAACTTGGCGAGGCTTTTTCTAATAATCCTTTGGGTTTTTTGATAATCACGGGATACTTATTCCGGGAAGATTTACTCTTACCTTTATAACTTTTACAAATATGTCTTACCAATTTCCCATAGGGAGGATATTGGAAAAATACTTTACAACCATGTGTACATTCCCAGTAAAGAACATCTTTTCCACAATGTGGACAAGAAGTCTTGAAAGAACGGAGATAACAATGTTTTCCATGTGGCTTATAAATTTGTCGCATTAATTAAAATGAAAAAATAACCCTATTAAAATATTTCGATTAAATTTTTCAATTTATTTAAAATTCAACATATTTTAGGTTAGATTTCTCTAAGTTAAAGTAATTATTTAATTTTCGAAC
>JAHQWS010000109.1 GCA_029856295.1 Promethearchaeia archaeon | reverse complement strand
GATCAGATCTCGCAACCCAATGATAACTGGGAATACCGCTTCCCTCAATAGGATAATATCCCGAATAACATCCAGTTATTATATTGGGATAACAAGGGAATGTTACGCTTGGAAATGATGTTATGCAATTTTGACTTGAAATGCCCCTCGCAGCAAGCTCAGCCATGTTTGGAAGCTTTCCTTGATTTATTAAATCAAAAAGGTGTGAAGAACGCACATCATCAATAACTATTAATATTACCTGGTTAACTTTAGCATTACGACTCATTTAAAAATACACGATTTAATTTATTCTTTATTTAAGTTTTATATAAATTATTGATGAATAAAAATTTGAATCTAATAAAAGGTTTAATTTTATTATGAAAGAATTTGATATTCCAAATTATGGGAAAATTAAGGTAAAAAATATAATCTTTGACATAAATGGGACTATTCAATTTAAAGGACAGATTTCAGATACCTTAGTAAAAAAATTTGAAGAATTGAAGAACTTTTATAATATTTATTTGGTATCTGCTGATACTCGGGGAAATTTGATGGAGCTCGCAAGCAAATTAAAAGTTTCTTATATTAAAATTACCACTGAAAGACATTCAGAGGCAGAAGCAAAAAACTCTGAACTGATCAAGTTAGGTAAAGAAGTTACCATTGCCATTGGAAATGGAAACAATGATGCGTTAATGCTTAAGAATTCTATTTTAGGTATTTCTGTTTTAGGTAGTGAAGGTGCAACTGTTAAAAGCATTTTAAACAGTGATGTGGTAGTACCAGACCCTATCAGCGCAATAGATTTCTTATTGGATGAGAAAATTATGATAGGAACTCTTAGATCGTAAATGAAGACATATTAGAAATTTTAATTTTTTTATTAAATTCTTTATTTTTACTTTCTATTATTAAATTTATACAATACAATTAATTTCTTTAATAAATCCTGACCAACACAAGGCTTTCATCAAATAACTTTCCATTAAAGACTTTTTTATTTGAATCATTAAAGTGGATTTATCAATCATTACACCCCTCAGCTTCTTGGAGATTCAATTTTATAAAAGCTACTTCCTGTTTATTTCTCTGTTCTGATCTTACAGACCTGTAAACTTGACTCAAGTATTTAATTGCGTCTTTTTTCCCCTCATTTATGTTTTCAAATAATTCTTCCCTACTGTAGCCCCCAGATATCGTTAATGCTGTTTGAAAGGAGTGCTCTGGTTCGAGAGTTTTGAATTCAATTTGGAGTGCTGATAAAATTTCACCTTCCTTTTCATATAATGTATTTGATAAATTCAATCTCTTCTCTCCTAAATGAAAATCTTTTGTTAAACTTGTTTCAAAGCCAGTTGGTTTAGAAATTGTAGAAAAACCAGCATAAACTCCAGTTTTATCGTATTGATATATTATGTCATTTTCTTCGTCATATCCGGATAAATCGTTGTCAAATCCTTCTAATCCATTTATATCAAAATCAAATATGAAAATCATAGAAAAGTCAATTAAATCAAAGTCAGAATTGTTTTTTAAAGTGAAGTATGTATTCATGTATGGTGCTTGACCTCTACGCAAGAAAATATCGACATATAAACGAATCATATGTTCCTCATCTTTAAATACTAATGGATCTAATTTTTTTTCACGTATCAATATTTTAAGATATTCCCTAATATCGAAATCTAAGGTAATACGATCAATTTTTGTGCCTTTTCTGCTATTCACTAACTGATATATAGGAGTTGGTTCAATATTTTTTAACACTACTGGTATTGTTCCTATCCGTTTTCCTTTTAATTTAAAACTAAACCATGGACCTGCGAATCCCGGCTCTGTTAAGTATAATAGATATTTTTGTTTGAATGTTATTTCTTTTATCGAAAACCCCATCAAATAGCCTCTAGTGTCTCACTGAGCGTGTATATCATTAAAAGTAACTTCTAAAACTATCTTGTTTCCACCTCTTTTATAATTTTAATTCTTACATCCAATTTATTGAACAATTTGAGTTAATTTAATAATACAAATTTAATAAAGAAGTGTGTTCTAAAATAAAACAAGAATCAAAATCATGCCATTTCTAAAAAACGGTACGCGATATAAAGAAATGCATCATTTACATTTTCTCCCGTCTTAGCAGATGTAAGAATGTAATGAAATCCGAATTTATCTGCTATTTCTTTAATCTCTTTCTCACTAATAACTATTTTATCTTCTAAATCTGACTTATTTCCAACAATAACAATAGTGTTATTAGCACTTACTGCCTGTTTGATGTCATTATACCAATATTCAATGTTGTTTAAATTACCTTCTCGAGTTCTATCAATCACAATAAATGCAGAGTTTGCCCCACTATAAAAGCGTTTTCTATATGGTGCCATTTGAGTTCTTTGTCCTGCGATATCCCAGATAATGAAATTAATATTTGTGGTTTCTGCTAATTCTAAAGTTTTTTTAGAAATTTCCACTCCTAATGTAGAGAGATAACTCTCTTGAAACTTATCTTCTACAAAACGTTTAATAAGGGAAGTTTTTCCGACCATGTATTCTCCACAGAGAATTAATTTGGCAGAATAATCACCTACTGGTAATTTTCCACCTTTAATTTTAGAAAGTGTTCGAATAATTTCAGGTATTTCGAGCGACACACTATCATTTCCAGATATAATTAACTCAATTTTGCTTGCAATATGTTCTGAATAAACTCTTAATTCAATATCAGTAGTAGCTTGATGTGCGATAGTAGTTAAAATAGAATTAGGCCCCATGGAACAATAAGCAAACTTTTTGTCTCCGGTTGTAGTGATGTTCATAAAATTACTTTCTGTTCCAAATTCGTCCTTGATTCGGTCTATATAACTATCAAGAACTGCCGACAATACCCCAATTACGGGTTCATTGTTGAATTCCGCTCTATCTTCTGACCCTATTATCAAGCCATCTCTATCACATATAGCTATAGCTATTACCCCATCTACATCATTCATGTAATTCCTTAACAGAGTACGAAAGAGGCTTTCCAATTTTTTTTCTACAATCCTTCTTATTTGCTTATTTTATTTAAAATAATTATATCTTTAATTAATTTAAAGTTAGTTTTTTAAAAAAGATAGTTGTTCAGTCGCAAATATATACAGATATTTTTTACATATAGTTTTCAAATATACAATCCAGTCATCACAGTATTATATTGTTTTAAATCCTTCTTCTTCTCATTTACATTTATTATGGTTGACAATGACATAAAAAAATATGAAAATAATATAGCAAGGATTTTGGAACGTGCTGTAAACCTTTTCTATGACACTGATTTGCCAGAATTAGGTGAGAAATGGGAAAAAATTCTCAAGAACTATTATAGGAAAAGAGCATTTCAATAGCCTTTTCTAAATTTTTTCATTTTGGATAAAATACTGTCGCGAATAAACTGAGAGAAAGAAATAAGAAAAGAATAAGATTTAATTTAATTAGCAAAAAAATGAGTAATTATCAATTATTTTTTTAGGTATACTACTATATTTTTCAATTATCTCTCGAAAAGTTAATCTAGAGTCTTCAAAAAATTCTTCAAAAAAATTACGTACCATATATCGTTTTAAATATTTATTATCTGTTGTATAAACTGTAAGATGGAATATATTGGTCAGTATATCTTCTGGCGTCATCCCTTCTTGCAACAACCTCTTACTCTCTTCTCGTCGTAGGTATTTTTTCAGTTTAGGGTAAGACATTTTTTTACTAGTAAAAAATTCAGAAATTTTAGGCATTTTCAATTTCCAGAATATAGAATTCTGAAAAATGCAGAATAATGTAATATTTATATATATAGAAATTAAATAGTAACAACATCAAATAATAATCCAATAAAAATAAAGAGTTGTCTTTATGATACCAGATCCAGAAAAGCTTATTGATCCATTAAAACTCGATGGATTACTAGCTAACAATCATACTTTTTCATTTAAAAGGCAATTTAAAGGATGGTACCTCTGTTGTTTTTGCATTTTTGTAATTATAGGAATTGTGACAGCGATATTTAGTGTACACATAGGTTTGATTGGTGTTCTCATGATAACAATACCATTGGTCATAGTTTTTTTGATCTTTTTTTATTTTGTGCGTTTTATGATGTCCCATACCTTAGTGATATCTCCAGAAAGTATTGTAATCCGTCGAAAAGATAATATAATGTATAAGTGTCTTTTTGAAGATATTTATAACGTAGAATATTTTACAAAAATTACTACCATCGATAATGTATCCAGTAAAGAAAATAAGCTAAAAATTATTAAGAAAAACGGCAGAATAAGAGAAATCACTGCTGATTTTTGGGTAACTCCTCCTCCATTGCCTTCATATATTTTCATTAGAAATATTATTTCGTATTATATGAAAAATAAATAAATGTAGAAACAGAAATCGGCAGATTCTTTTAAACCAATTATTTGGAAATTCTTTTTTTTAACTCTTTTCTTTTTTCATAGACTTTTTATAAAACTCTGAACTAATAGTCTGGTATATCCTTTTTAGCACGGTCTCAAAAGCTTTTGGATTATCGATATTTGAGGGTATGCCTAAATTTTCTAAAGTTTCTATTATTTTTCCAGGTTTTTTAAATTTAAAACTAATTTTTCAAAACCTTTCATATCCTCCGAAATTGTTTTCTCTAATGATATTTCCTGGATTGAAATTTTTGGCACATTAAAGGAAAATTTAACTTTTTCATCTTTTTCTGCAGATACATTACCACGTGTGGATATAATTTCGCTTTCAGACTTTTGAGCTAAACTTAAATCTATTAAAATTTCTTTTTTCGATTTCCCTCTAATTTTTAGTAATATAAATGGGTCATAATCAAGAACTTTTGAAATATATAATATTACGGATGCTATATGCTTACATGGAATAGCTTTGTCAGGACAAGAACACTCCGCTTTTATACCTTTTGATGCATCAGGGAATAAAGGGTAATTATTTTCTTCAAAAATATTTACTATATCCTCCGGTAATAAACCATCCAAAAGCATTGTAAGATTTATAATTTTTTCTGCTAAGGATTCAAGTATTGTTTTCCATGCCTCTTCAGGAATTATCTCAAAATTTATCTTGACTCGATACGGAGTAGGAGCAGTTCCCTGTACCGTAGCAAAAATTTGTCCTTTATTAATTCTAAGGTTTTCTATTCTTCTATCATCTTCTGCGTATTCAATTCCGCGCTGCATTCTAAATGGGCGTCCAACCATTAATATTGAATGGATCCACTGTTGCCCCCATGATGTTTTAGCAAAATTAATTAAATCATTTTTAATTTGTTGGACTTCCTGATTAGTACGTCTTTTATCGTATTCACTCTTGCGCCTCCTTTCAGGACTTCTCTTTTTTATTCTCCGACTAGAATTATCATTGTCCATTATTAATTAGCACCTTAATAGTCTAATGTGAATAAATCTTTAATTTTATCAAGATCCAAGTCTGATATCCATGATTCTCCGGAGGATGAAATAATTTTATCAGCTAAATCTCTTTTTTCTTCTAATAATGCATCTATTTTTTCTTCTATTGTTCCATTTGTGATAAATTTATAAACATTAACAGGAGATTTCTGTCCAATACGATAAGCTCGATCTGTCGCCTGATCTTCAACTGCGGGATTCCACCAGCGATCAAAATGAAAAACTGTAGTGGCTTGTGTTAAGTTTAAACCTGTTCCTCCAGCTTTCAAGGAAATAATCATAACTGGAGCACTATCAATATAGTTAGATTGAAACTCATCTACAAGTTCCCTTCTTTTTTTTTCTGGAACCCCTCCATGAAAGTATAGAATCTTGAATTCATACTTTTTTTTTAAAATCTCATAAATTATGTCCCCCATTTGCTTGAATTGAGTAAAAATTAAGGCTTTTTCTCCATTTGAAATTACTTCGTCAATCATCTCTATTAGTCTTTCTAATTTATAAGATTCCTCTATAAAATCTTTCATTTTTATGCCGTTATCAAAGGAGGGAACTGGTTTTTTTAAATATTGGTATGGATGATTACAAATTTGTTTTAATTTAACTAATAAAGTAAGGACATTCATTTTATCAGAAATTATACTTTCTAAGTCTTTTAATGTTTCATCGATAACTTTCTTATACATTTTCGCCTGTATTTCACTAAGCCCGACATAAATTTTTATTTCATTTTTTTCTGGTAAATCTTTTATAATCGACTTGTCTATTTTTAATCGGCGTAATAGAAAAGGCGAGATTAGGTTTCTGAGTTTTTCAATGGTATCTTGATCTTGATATCGTTCAATAGGAATGATAAAATCTTCTTGAAATTTTGTTCTATTACCTAATAGGCCCGGATTCAAAAATTCAAATAAAGTCCATAGTTCCATCAATCGATTTTCTATTGGAGTACCGCTTAGCCCTATCTTATATTTCCCCTGTAATTTATATACTGCTTTAGTCTGTTTCGAACTGAAATTCTTAATATTTTGAATCTCATCTACGATAATTCCGCTAAAATTAATTGTTTCTAAAAAATCAATGTCATTTCTAAGAGTGCCAAAAGTCGTTAAAAAAATTCGATGAGGCTCTAAAAACTCGGGGATATTTGATGCATCCTTATAACGCTCGGGTCCATGATGAAAAAAAACCGCTAAATCTGGCGCAAATTTTTTTAGTTCACGAGACCAATTAAATAATACAGAAGTAGGACATATAATTAAAACGCTACCAGGCTCATCCGGATAGGTCTCTTTAAGATGTAATAGAAAGGCAATTACTTGAATAGTCTTTCCCAACCCCATATCGTCGGCTAAACAAAGACCAAAATTAAACATACACATATTCCCCATCCAAGTAAGAGCTGTTTGCTGATACGGTCTTAATGTCCCTTTAAATGATTTAGGACTGAGGATTGTTTTAAAATTCTCAATTGATCTAATTCTTTCAATGAGTCCCTTAAAATCCCCTTCTACAACAACTTCATAATCAGTTCCATTTTCTTCAAGTTGAATATTACCCGTTAATCCTAATTTTAATGCTTCCATATACTTTTTTGTTCCGGTATCCAAACTTTTATCAAATACATTACGCAATTCATTTATATCATGCTGGTCAATTACTATCCAATCTCCATGCCAATTTATCAATGGTTCATTACTTCTAATTAATTCTTTAAACTCTTTTTCTGTAAGTGTTTCCCCTTTAAGTTCTGCTTCCCATTTATATTCTAACATAGAGTTAATATCAAATATAGAGGGTAATTTAGCAGTACCACCTTTGACCTTTTTTTTCTCTCTAGAACGAATAATCAATCTAGCAGATAAACGCTGTTTTCCGCCTTTCGTAAATACATCAGGTAATATGATATTAAAACCGCTTTGTATTAATAGATCTTTAGGATATTTTAAAAACTCTATAACCTCTGAGGAAGAAAGC
>JAHQWS010000108.1 GCA_029856295.1 Promethearchaeia archaeon | reverse complement strand
TATGGATTTTATTGTCAATTTTAAAATAGATTTAATTGACCTCTTTAATTATTTCATATTGATTTTTATGATTGAGTAAGGATTATCTAGATTTATAGGGTTGTTGTCGAAAAATATTTCATATTCAGAAACGGAATTACTCAAATTAGGAGAATCATTTGGAATGGGCTTGTTTTCCACCGCACCGATTAAAGATTCAACTGATGATGTGTATGTGGATAAAATAAGGCAAAAATCATTAGAAATAATGGAAAAATACAAAGATAATTATTTACATCAGCCGGACCTATTTTACGCTGGTAGCATCGACTTTATGGTATGCGATGAGCCTGAGGGAAAAAGATTCTTTCTTTTAGAGACAAACGGCGGGTCGAACAGAGGACTCTCCTCCATAACAGAAAAGCAACAGGAAATAATATATGATGGGTATTTTGAAGCAATTGATCAAGCTATTAAAAACAACAGTCGGGGGGATAATAAGGTGTTAGTTCTGGTGGGAGTTCCGATCAACGACGGACTATTCCACGAAAAAGTCATAATGGTCGATTATTTTAGAAAAAAATTACAAAAAAGAAATCTGACGGTAGAAATATTTGATATAAAGAACTTTAACCATGCTTTTAAAGGAGATGTAGCCTTTCTCATAGCCGATTATAAGCAATTATCTACGAATATTTCTTTTTCAGAGAATTGGGTAAAAATTCACGGGCAAAAAATAAGCGCATTGATAGGTGATGGTATTGCAAGACGGTTACATAATGATGAATTTGCAAAGTTAATAAGGGAAGATTTTCGCAAAATACACACGATTATAATTAATCCCGTGTTTAGAATTACTGATGATAAGTCGCTAACTTATTTGGCTAGTTATTATGCGAAAGACATATTGGAAAAATATAATCTAAAATATCTCCTTTTTACGAAAGCTTATGATGAAAAAGAATTGGTTGATAAAATTCACCATGTCATCACTAAATTTAAAACACCATTTATCATTAAACCTGACGGAGGATCGGGAGGAGCAGGGGTTATTCCAATATCGCCTCAAGAAGATCCTTCTAATATTAAAAATCTTATCGAAGAAAGTAAAAAGGAATTCTTCGCGAAATTTATGAAAAACAGAAACCCATATCCTTATACTTTACAAGAAATGGCGAGATTTTCGCTCATAGCACCACCTTGGGATGAGGAAGGCAGACATACATTCGATTTAAGAATATATTTGGCTCAAAAGGATGGATTCGTTATTCCTATTGGAGGATTAGCTAGAATCGCTAGAGAAAATTATTCAGGGAGTTTAAACAAGCAAGAATTCGTAGTAAATTTATCAGGTTATGGCGGTGTAATCGATATAAAACGTGGGCGGGGCATTTCAGAAGAAATTGGCAAACTCCTAAATTTAAGTTTTGATGACTATGTTAATATGTTTTGCATTGGTTGCGTAATGTTCGCAAGCATGGCAAAAAATTACCAGAAAATTATAAATTTCTCTAACTGGGACCAAATTATCGAATAAAGCTAAAAAAATAATGAAGCTTGAAACTTTGAAATATTTATTGGACATAGAAAAGAGACAACTTCTGTTTAATAAAATTCTTGATATTTTCAGAGATTTCAATAATTTAGAACATGTTTATTTTAAACTATTTGAAACCTCTGAGGGCTATATCCCATCAATCACAATTTGTAAGCACTTAAATTCTACTGAAGTTAAACATGTTAAAGTGTTTGTCGGTGCCCAGCACAACGAGTATAACGGACTTTTTGGTATGTTAGATTTTCTGAAACTCATTCAGAAACAAGAAATAAATATTGATGAGATTTTAGGTAATGACCAGATGTTACTCTTTCTTCCTTTAATGAATCCATATGGTTTTCTTAACCCCAAAAAAGACAATAAATCAGGATATTTTCTAAAAAATGGAACAAATCTTAATCGATACTGGCGTCGCACCTTTGCTCCCGAATACCCAAATTTTAATGATGATCACAATGAATATCCAATACCGGAACATACTAAAATAGTTAAGAAAATACTGGAGCCATACTGGGAACATGAAGATATTATAATTTACATTTTAGATTTTCATGAAACCTCTTTACTTCAAAGAGATCTAAGCGATCTAGGTCAGAATTTACACAAAGAATCAATAACTTATAAATTCGATCACATTTATAAAGAAATGATTATTTTAAACGTCTTAAAATTATATAATATTCCTTATTATCGTAAGCCTTTATTTAAGACATGCGGCCGCGATGCTAATCTTACCCATATACAATTATCAATGAAACAATTGGATACGGTGTATGAAAAACTTTTAGACTATATTTCAAATAATAAAGACAAACTTCCGTTCTATTTTTGTTACAGCGAAAGGAGCAAAAATTATTGCCAAAAACTTGCAGACATAGTATATAATAAATTAAAAGAAAGGGATATATTATGGGAAACCTGTTATCCTTCAATTAGCCATCAACATATATATCATGGATGCATAGTGTTAATGAACGATGCCACATCACGGCCAAATGTCCATGCATTGGAAATTGAATCCCACAAACAGTTCTTTAATATATTCGAAGAGATAGAAAAGGCTAAGACTGATCCTCACTATTTTGATAAAAAGCTAAGTAGTATTAACATCAGTCTTGAGTTGATCGTTGAGAGCATAAGAGAAATGATTAATTTGTTTTAAATTACGAATTAAAAAATCTAAGAGTAGCACCAACTAAAGCTAATTCATTTTTCTTCTGCATGTGCCCCCCTTTTCTTAATATTAACTGTTTTTCATCAGGAAGTTTCAAAATCGATTTATTTTCCTCAAAATTAACGAAAGGAATGACTTTATCATTTTTTGAATGAATTAAGAAGACTTTTTCTGAAAATATATTCCATTCTGTTTGAGAAAGAGTATTTTTAAGCCTCTCAATAACTAAATACGGTGATAATTTTTGATTTACATCCTCATCTGGAAATAAATTAACCCCTTTCATGTGATAACTAAATTTCACGATAATATTAGCAGCTGATATGCTTTGTTTATAATGAGACATAGACGAGACCGCAACAATTTTTTCAATATTCTCGTTTGGAAATCCTGCACATAAGACAGTTATAGCACCAATACTGATCCCGAGTGTATAGATCTTAAGATTTTTAAGTTCTTCATTAACAGTAATCCAATCGATAATCGAATTAAAATCTTCAATCCTTTTTAAAAAATCAGCCCTATGACCTGCTTTTTTAGATTCTCCAATTCCCCTCGCATCGTAGGCTAAAATCACATATCCCTGATAAGCTAATGGATAATAGTAGTATTGAAGGGTTTCTTTTTTGTCTGAAAAACCGGCGCTTACCACAATTATAGTATTTCTCAACTTAACAGCTTCTTGGTCTTTTGATTCTACTAAATCAGCATATATAATATCCCCATCTACCTTAATTTTTACCTTTTTAATTTCGAGGCTTTTTAGATAAAGTACATCCCATCTGTCAAACCAAATATCTCTAAATGTGAAATATATTTCAAAAGGGGCATAGACCGTTAAAAACGTGAGAATAGAGGCAATTAATAAAATTCGCAATGTATTACCCCAGGAGGCATTTACATACCAGATAAATGCGCTCACTAAGAACGCGATTAATATTACAATGATACGTTTATGAGTTTTGGTGAGCAAATCTTTTCATCACAAACTTAAATTTTATGAACGGATATGAATAATTAAAGTACCGTAATATTTCAATTTTTTAAATTACCTTAATATTTCAATTTCAACCAGGATATTTATCTATGAACTGGAAAAAAATTTTGCTATTAGTGGCAAATTATAAAACAACTGGTTACGATTTCTATGATTCAGCTTTTCCGCCGCTGGCTTTGGAGTATATCGCAGCTTATGTGGAAGATTTAGTTGACATAATGATTTTAGATACAAAAGCGGCAAACTTAAGTTTAAAACAAACAAAAGAGAAAATTGAAGAATTTAAGCCCGATTTAGTAGGTTTAACCGTCCCAGTCACTAGTGCAATTGATACTGTCTTAAGCTATGCAAAGATTGCTAAACATTCTGGATGTACAACGGTAATTGGAGGATGGCACCCCACATTAGCAGTTGATCGAACCTTATCATCTCCATGGATTGATATTTTAGTAAGAGGTGAGGGTGAATTTACTTTTCGAGAATTAATAGAGAAGGGGTCTCCCGAAAATATAAATGGCTTATCTTATAAGGCTAATGGCAAAATAATACATAATCCTGATAGACCATTTCTTAAAAATTTAGATGAGTTAAGATTTCCTTCCAGGCATCTAGTTAAAGACTATGATTATAAAATATTTAATATGGACTGCGATGCAATAGAGACGTCTCGTGGATGCCCACAAGGGTGCCGATTCTGTAGCACTCCTGTCGTCTATAAGCGCAGATGGAGAGCGAGATCCGTAGAAAACATCATTAAAGAATTAGAAATTATTTCACAAAATAAGAAAATCACAGACCTATTCTTTGTTGATGATAATATTCTTGTGGATATGAAGCGAGTTGGACGGTTATGTATTGAAATTATTAGAGGCAAAAGAGAAGGAAAAATAAAGAAAAATCTGCGCTTTTTCTTTCAAGGGAGATTGGATTCGATGGCAAGATATCCAAAAATCACAAAATTAATGGGTATTGCGGGATTTTGGCTTGTTTTAGTAGGGGTAGAAGCAACTGATGATGAAACCTTAAAGATTATTGATAAAGGATGTAAATTAGAAAATATTAAAAAAGGAATACAAGTCTTACATGAAAGCAGAATCCTAGTTATGGGAAATGTGATTATTGGAGCGAACCTTGAAGATACCATAGATGACGTCTTTATTACAATTAAAAGAACTCGAGATTTAGATTTAGATTTACCCAGTTTTACTCTGTTAACTCCATTTCCCTCAACTGGGTTTTATAAGGAAATTAAAGAAAAAAATCTCTTATTAACAGAAGATTATACTAAATACAATTGGTTAAATCCCGTCATAAAAACTCATAACCTTAGTTCTGATGCTCTAAAAAACTTATTATTCTTAGCATTTTTTTATATCAATTATTATGGAGGAGGATGGGGCCATAAATTAGGTTTATTTTATAGAAGTACGATATATCGAGGGTGGAATTTTACTTTTCACCCAATCAGATTTTACCGAACATTGCATTCTTATATTAAATGGCGACGTATCGTTCACTACAACTTAAGATCTTTAGGAAAAACTATTCATCAAATAAAATATGGAACTCTTAAAGAAATGAATGAATTAAAAAACTCAATACTAAAAGCGTGAAAAAATTAAAAGCTTGATTCGAAGATCAATAAAAAAATAAAAGAATGATTTTTTCACGGTTTATCAGGTTTTGGACAACCGTGATCTTTAGCAATTTTACAACCCGGTATACTTTTTAAACCTGGACATGGCTTACACTTTACAGCTCTAAGCATTTTAACAACATCATCGACTTCCATTCCAAACTCCTCGTCCTCTGTCTCGTCTGCGAGCATCTCATCATCGATTTGATTAAGATCATAATCAATATCCTCTTCTAAGTTATCGTCTTCATCGTATAAATCGATAACCTCATCCCCATCTTCATCCGCCTTTCCTTCGGGAAGATCATCATTTTCAGGCTCAACTAATACTTTTTTCTTTTTAGCCACTAATTTCTCACTAACTGTTTTTATTGGATATAGAATTTAAAATTAGTTGATATTTTAAAATTTAACTTAAAATTTAGATTTTTTGTTTTTTTAAATGCTATTTAATTTATTAAAACTTATGAAATTCAAGTATTTAAATCAGAAATTTTCACAAATAGAATGACTTTAAACATAGGAGCAGAATAATGAGAAAAAAAGAGAAAAAAAATATAATTGCTCTGCTTTTCCAAGAATTTGTCGTTTGTTTAAGGTGAGCCTTCACCACAGCCAGGTATGGAAACTCCCATACTTGCCATGCTGAGACCGTAGGATAATGTCAATAAGATTGCAAGAGCAACTAATACATTTCTATTTAATTTTGGCATTGGAACCATCTCGAATTATAAATTAAATTAATTTTTGTTAAATTTATGATGTACAGAAATCTTTTAGATCTAACATATTTAAATAACTAATATTTTTGCAATTAAGTGGCTTAAGTGAAGTTTTCAATATTTTTTAAGCTTTTATTCAAAATAATGATTTCTAGGATACATTATATAAACTGCTTGTATATTAGAAATATTTTCGTTGGATATATCTCTTCTTTTAGTATAGCAGGAGTATTAATGATGTAAAGGATAATTAATGATTTTAAAATTTAGGATACATTAATTTGAGTAAAGAAAATTGTATTAGCATAAGAAGTGCTCTAAAGCTAGCTCATTCCTATTTCTGCTTCAATCAACCTTGTTATTCCAATATCAAAGAAATTATCAAAACTATTAAGGAAATATCTAATTGTATTTCTAATTTGTTGTTCTTCTATATTCGATTCATCTAATTCTATATCCTTCAGCATTCCTCTTAATTTAAATAAATATTCCTGAAATTCGGATATTGAGTCTAAATTTATGTTATTGTAATTTTTTATAATTTCACTAAGCAAGCTAGGGATTCTTACCAATAGTTCCGAGTAATTTTGTATTACAGTGTTTGAAATAAGTTGTAATATTAAGGCTTCGTTGATAAAATCCTTTATATACAAAAGTATAACTCTGTCTCCAAGATACCTAATAATGGGAAAATTTTTATACCCTGCAGAGATAGGATAATCCGACAGACCAGTAATGAGAATTCTTCTTCCTAAACTATACTTTCTGTCAATCTCATCCAAGATAAATTGATTATCCTTTCTAGTGTTCCCTTCAATAATATTGTTTATAACTGTTGTAAACACACTAGATAAATCAGATAATACATCTGGTAATGCTGTTTTCGATGTATCAAGTAAGAAATTTATAAGGAATTCATTACTTTCATTGATATTTTTAAAATCTATACCAATAATTTCACTTCTTAATTCAATTAATAATTTATTGACTTCTTCTTGATTTTTATCGTCATATTTGATGTAAATTTCATCTATATTCAATTTGAAGGCACTAATAATTGCTTGCTTCATTAAATTCATGGACCAAACATTCGCGTCAATTCTAAAGATTGTTTTAGTTTTTTCTTTATCAAAAGCCCGGATTATAATCGTCTTATCATCTAAAGGGTAAAGGGAGACCTCAGATTTCTCTTCTAAATCTGCGTTAATAGTCCAATCTTGTGGAAACGTTATTGCTTTGGAATTACCTAATTTAATTACGCTTCTTACATATTTGTTTTTAAGTTTTGGCTTCTTATCAGACTCTTTTTTATCTTCTGTCATAATAAATGTAATATAATTTTGCTATTATTATATAATTAATATAATTCTCTTCTCATTATATAATTTTCCACTCAAAATATAAAAAGAAAAAATTCACAAATGAAAATCTTGGTTAATTAATTCATTAA
>JAHQWS010000107.1 GCA_029856295.1 Promethearchaeia archaeon | reverse complement strand
TTTTCTTTAACTCTTCATATTCTTTTTTAGCAGCAAGTCTATTGACATAAAGCCATGAAAAATGTGCGCGTTCTCCAATTAGATTTCTATATTTTTTAATATTTTTAAAACTCGTTCTGCCCATTCGATAAATTTTTAGAGCATAAATATTTTCGTCATCATCCATACAACTATATACATCAGACTCTTTTCCCTTTCCTAATAATGGTCCCAATTGGCTTATAATATTCTTCTCTACTAACGTGTGTAGCGCCAATATATCATATCCAATAGAATTAAGAGTGTAGCCAACTTTACTTTTAGAAGAGTCTCGAATAATTAAATTAAATTTATGTACTTTTTTTAAGCGATAAAGAGTTTCTTCCATCTTATATCGAGAATAGAATTTGATATCGTTAACTTTTACAAATTCTGATCTCTTCATTCCAATTTCTATAGCCTGGAGGATTCTTAAATCCTCTTTCTCAAGTTCAGTCAGTAGTTTTGCAGCTTCAATAAAGTAATTGTAATTTTGTTACTTTAAAAGATTTATTGATCTTAATGAGATCTTTAAAAAAATGAATTCAAAATATTAAATAGAGCAAGCAAATAAACTTAAAAAATATATTCACGATATCGTCTAACAAAAATGGTTAACTTATAAGTATTTGGAATTAGATAAATAAATTCTGCTGAAATAATCGTAATAAAAAACAAATTAACGTCAGATCGAGCTATTACATAAAAAGATGAATTCGACCTTTCTTGAAATAAGAAGAGATAAATTCCTTGATTGAGATAGAGTATTATTCCTATACAGATTATAATTCCGGCTGCAGAAAATACGATAACTTGATGTTCATTTTCCAAAATTCCAATACTAATATTAATAATAAATAATATTAGCGATAAAATTATTAGGAATTTGGATATATTTATCCAAATTTCATAATTGTCTGGTTTTATGACAAGATTCCCATACCAGTTTAATAAATCAATGTGTCTTATTAAATTTAAGAGAGATAACACGGATAACGCAATTATAAGCAATGATACCATAAAAAATATCTTAATTGAAGAGAATCGAGTAAATTGTAGAAAATCAACTTCATCACTCTCGATTGATGCTAACATATCGTCAATTTTCTTTTTAATTTGTGGTGGAATCTTTTTTTTAAGTGTTATTAATTTTAGGCCCATACTTGGGTAATTTGATAATAAACTTTCTATTGAGTTATATCCTTTTTCAAGTCGTTCAGGAGAACTCTTTGGACCATTCCATATATAGAGAATTTTTTCATCCTCATCTAGAATTGCGCATAGATCATGCAGTAATAAGGATTCTTCCTCGAGCCAAACTTTTTTATCTTCGTTATAAATATAAGTCCTTAACATTAATATTCAAATATTTTTAATCTTCAAATTTTTTATTTTTTTTGATATAAAATATTATAAAAAAGAAGATATTAGCAAAAAATATAGGATAAAATCGAATCGCAATAATTTATTGTGATTCTAATCTCCTCTTAAAATCATTCCACAGATCATCAATATTTCTCCTGTAGACTTCAATTTCGTCTTGAGAGATGTTGTTAAATCTTTTTTGAGCTTTAAAATAATCTTGAATAGGCTTTCGCTTGGAAGGATCTAAGTATTTTTTACTATCTTTCGATATGATTAACTTTCCATTGATTATTTCATAGAGGGGCCAAAATCCTGTGTCATTAGCTAATTTTCCTAGTTTAATAGTATCTTTAGGATCATACCCCCATCCTGGGGGACACGCAGAGAGAATATGGATATATTTTGATCCTTTAATTTCTCGTGCTTTTTGAAATTTTTCATATAAATCAAGAGGATATGAGCCATTGGCAGTTGCGACGTAAGGAATTCCATGAGCTTCTAATATTTTGGGCATATTTTTCTTAGGCCTGATCTTTCCACCGGGAGTTGTCGCTGTAAAAGCACCTAGAGGTGTTGATCCACTCCTTTGAACTCCAGTATTCATATAAGCCTCGTTATCATAGCAAGCATAAATAAAGTTAGTACCTCTCTCAACAGCTCCGCTGAGTGCTTGTATCCCAATGTCAGCAGTACCTCCATCACCTGCAAATGCTACAACGCAAATTTCATCTGCCAATCCTTTTTCTTCTAAAGAAGCAACTATACCCGAGGCTGACGCACCTGTGGTCGCAAACGGCGTATGAAGAACAGAGACTTTAGTGGTGCAAAAACCCTGCATTCCATGAAGAACAGTAAGACAAGAAGCAGGTACAGTTATTATTGTCTTTGGCCCTAGAGCCTTGAGAGCTATACGATATATTAACGCCATTGCACATCCTGAGCACATCCTCGTTCCGGGATTTATAAATTCCTCTTCACGTACATCCATAACATTTACCATTTTTTACACCTCTTTTAATCTAAAAAATCTAATTCATCTAATTTCAAACCTAAAAATTCGGTTTCATAAGTGATTTCTCCTTTTTTAGACAATTCTAAAGCTCTATGAACTCCTTCTATAATATGCTCACCCTTGACATCTCTTCCACCTAAGCCAACTATAAATCCTTTAATAAATGGAGGATCTTGTAAACCATAGAGTGCTGCTTTTAATTCATAGCATAATACCCCTTCATAGCCATATCCAATAGCTCTGTCAAAAATTACTATATTCTTTTTACCTTTAAAAAAGTCTCTTAGATACTTCACCGGAAAAGGCCTAAATAATCTTAAGGTAACTAATCCTATTTTTAGCCCATCAGCTCGGAGTTTTTCAATTACCGTTCTTGTTTGTGCCGAAACGGAACCCATAGCAAAAATAATAGTGTCCGCATCCTCTGTTTTATATGTTTTAAATAATCCATTTCCGTACGATCTACCAAATTTTTCAGCAAATTCGTCATGTACTTCCTTTATTACATCAATAGAATTTTCTAATGCTTTTTGTAACGCATATCTAAATTCATAATAGCCCGGAGCTGTGCCTTCTTCTCTTTTTATAATATTTGGGGTTGTTACAGGTCCTACTCCCTTTATTTGAGAAATATCTGAGAGATTAATATGATGTTTTAATGGGGGTAAGAAAGCATCAATATTTTCCTGATTTTCCAATTGTACAGGCATCAATGTGTGGGATAATAAATAACCATCATACGCGACGATTGTCGGTACATAAACCCTTGGATCTTCTGCTATTTTAAAAGCTTGGAAATTAGTATCATATATCTCTTGATTATCTTCGCACATAAACTGTATCCAACCAACATCCCTCGCCGCTATGAAGTCAGAGTGATCATCCCAGATACTCCATGGAGCGCCACAGCTTCTAGTAGCTAAGTTTATTACGATGGGTAATCTTGTTCCTGAAGCCCACGGTAACATTTCATACATTAGCATTAAACCATGAGCTGAAGTCGCTGTACCTACTCTAGACCCGGTAGCTGAGGCGGCGCAACAAGCTGCTGCTGCAGAATGTTCGGATTCAACTAGCAAAAATTTTGCTTTTAATTTTCCATCACGAATGAATTCAGATATTTTTTCGACAACTGGACTCTGAGGAGTTATTGGATAGGCTGATATAACTCCTACTCTAGATTGCATATAAGCGTGAGCCGCTGCGTAATTTCCTGTTAGAATTTTTATGTTTTTCTCTTTATCTGCTATTTCAGTTTGGGTCATTCAGTTTTCACCTCTTCCATCGTAATAGCATTTACAGGGCACTCTTCCATACAAATTCCACACCCCTTGCAATAATCCAAGTCTATTTTTGGAGGAATAGTTCGGGTTACTACTGCCTCTGGACAATAAAGCCAACAATTAAAACAAGTAGCTTTTCCAGATTTCGCAGGGATACATTTTTCGAGATCAATTATGGGTTTAAAATTGCTCCATGTCCCAGTTTTCCCAGCCTCGCCTTTTACTGGTTTCTGAACTGAAGCTAATATCTTTTGATAATCTTTTTTTGAATCAGTCATAGTATCAACTAAATTAGACTATTCGAATATTAAAAGATTTAATAAATTAAAGAATAAAATTCTTCCTATTTAATATAATAAGATTTTGGAGATAAAGATAAGGTAATTGCTATTCTGGTTCCAATTAATAGTTATAACATTTTTGCTAAATTAAATCCTTCTTGAATTAATTCGATGTTAAGTTTTGCTAGTTCATTACTCATCCTTTTTTGAACGACTTTATTTATATTATCTAAGTTAAGTTCGGTTAAGGATCGAGAAAGCAGCCCTAATATAGGAGTATTAACCATAGGCGCACCATCAATGATTAATCCTCTTTCTACTGCCAATTTATTGATATCAGCAACTATTATTTTGATACTATTAGGTAGATTGAATTTTTTAGCAAAAAATTGTGGCTCTTTATCAGAATTTATAATAAAAATTCCATTTTTTTCTATTGAACTTGCAATAACTTCATTCAGAACAGTTACATCTAACACGATTATGATATTAGGATGTTCAATAGCTGCACGATCCCAGATTTTTTCTTTTCTTGAGAGTTTAGCAAAAGCCTGCACTGGAGTGCCTCTTCTTTCTGTTCCAAAGGTGGGATAGGCTTGAACGTCTACAAAATTACCACTTAAATATGCTGCCTCCGCGATTATTTCACAAGCAGTAACAGCTCCCATGCCTCCACGACCAATAATTACAATACTTATAGTTTCCCAGTCAGTATTATTTTCTGTCATTAAGAAGAACCTTATTAATACACAAAAAAATGAAAATCTATGTTTTAATATGAAATACATTTAAAAATTAAAAATTTACCAATCTCTTTTTTCTTTCTTTTAATTTTTTCGGCAAGAATGATTCCAATAACTCCTGCAAATATCAGTTGAAGGAAGATTTTACAGATTCTTAAAAGAAATTCAAAAAAATTATTTATAAGAGTTAGTTTTACCACGCAATTAAGTAAGTCTCAATAATGGGTATAAGATCCGACAAATGTCTAATAATAATTTTATAATCCAAAGATAACTCTTGAACAAATTTTATCACATTGATGAATTGCTCTGCGTTATGGTAAATTGATATAGATAAGACTGGCTTGAATTCATTAATTGTCCTTTCCGCACCTTTTAGAGCATTTAATTCAAAACCTTCAATGTCCATTTTAATTAAACCAACGTCAAGATTTCTATCGAATACATATTTATCTATAGTAGTAACCTCAATCTTACGCTCACTATTATCACTTATTATTTTTGAAATTGATTGCATAGGCAAAAAATTTACCTTATCTTCATTTGCACCAACACCCATTTTAATAGGAACAACCTTTTTTAAATCGTTTAACTTTATTGCGTCTAACATATAGGTATAACTCTCTATGTCTGGCTCAAATGCATAAATTTTTCTCGGATTAAAGTATGTTTCAAAAATTAATGCTGAATCTCCTATGTATGCTCCACAATCAATGAAGTCTTTATTATTCAAGAGCTTTAAAGTTTTCTTAGGTAAAAAGATTAAACCATGTTTGTAATTAAAAACAGGTGGATCATAAAGGTTTACGCATAACTTAAGATGTCTATAAGAATTTACGAGTTCTAGATATTTAATTATCTCCTCATCTTTACTAAAAAGATCTTGAAGCATATCTACAAAATTATGTACACTGATATATTCAGCATCTTTTAAGATCGAGTTTATGACTCTTTTACTTTCACTATCGAAATTTTTAATAAGTGAATCAAGAGTATCCTTATTATCCTTCAAATATCTATAGAAATCTTTATGATAAAAGTCGTATGCTGCACCAAGGAGTCCTCTTAAAAATTTCAATGAATCTTTTTCAAATGGTGAAAAACTCTTTTTTTTTTAGAAAAGCTTTAAAAATCTTTCTTTCAAGCTTTCTTTGGTCTTTCTCACTTATAGTCTGTGCATTAGTAATCAATTTTTATCACAAAATTTATACAGGAATGTTTACATTGAATTAAAGGTTTATAATTAAATTTAATATTTAAATTTTCTATAATTAACTTTTAGTAGATTTAAATTAGCTCTCGAAAAAAAATAATAAGGATTTGAACAAACACCCCTAATGAAATCAAAAATATCCTAATTAAATATGTTAAACACGAATATAAAATCGTTTTTTCAGAATACAAAGAAGAATAGATTCTTCTTTAAAAAAATAATAACGATAATAAAGGCAAAGTTCTTATTTATTAATGATCAAGCTTGTATTATGCTCACAAATTAAGTTGTCAAGAATGATTGTAATGAAACATGAAACAGGATATTTTGAAGGACGTGAAAACAGAAAGTTATTCTATCAAAATTGGCTACCCGAAGGTGATGTTAGAGCATGTATAATTGCAATGCACGATTGGAGTACCCATTCAGATAGAATGAAATATCCTACTCAATATTTGACGGAAAAAGGATATGCCGTCTATACTTTTGATTTAAGGGGACATAGGAGAAATGCTGGGGAGTTCCCCGGGCATATAGACGACATGGATCATGTTCAAAAGGATATTGTTCTTTTTATGGATTTTGTAAAAAATGATGCTGGAGATAAAAAAATATTTGTTATGGGACAGGGTTTTGGTGGATTAAGTAGCTTAATCTATGCTATTCATCGTCCTGCATTGCCAGGAGTTCTTGTTTCCTCTCCTGAATTAGGGTTGTTAAAAAAATCGTCTGTTGGGAAAAATCTATCAAAAAAATTCTCTGGATCCCTTTCAAAATTAGCGCCAACTAAGACTATAGAATGGATTGTTGATCAAAATCACTTAACTGGCGATTTAAAAATCTTGCGAGAACATATTGCTGATAAGGAGAAAACTGAGAAGATATCTGTTAAATCAGCATCAGAAATGAATAATGCTATGAAATGGGCTATGAAATATGCTCCAAAACTTTTATGTCCGGTCTTAATCATGCAAGCTGGTAATGATAAAATAGTGGATAAAGGAAAAACCAAAGAATTTTTTAGCAAGATTAAAGGTGAAGATAAAACATACAAAGAATATGATGGATTCTTACATGAATTATGGAATGAAAGAGGCCGCGCTCAAGTTTATCAGGACATGTTCATATGGTTAGAGAAGCATCTTTAAAAAAAAATAAGAATTTAAAAATTAATTTATAAACCAAGCAATTTTTTTGCGTTTTCTCCAAGAATTTTATTTTTTTCTTCTTCCGTAAATTCATTAAACCCCATCATTTTCATGGGAGGAGGGAGTTTCATTTTTTTAATCCCGTCTACATATTCTTTAAGAGTCAAAAAAGAATTAAATAAAGGCCAATCTGTACCAAAAAGAATTTTATCAACCCCACATGTCATTTTGGCCTCAATGAGAGTTTGAAAAAATGCGAATGGTGCCATTTTGAATTGGGGTTCCCAAGCAGAAATGTCAATATACACATTAGGATTTTTTGTAGCTACGACTATAGCTTCACTTGTCCAGGGCTGACCTATATGAGCCATAATTATCTTTATTTTTGGAAAGTCTACTGCAATCTTATCCACATATACTGGTTGGCAATATTTAAGGTAAGTCCCAGGGGGTCCCATACCTGTATGAATTAATAATAC
>JAHQWS010000106.1 GCA_029856295.1 Promethearchaeia archaeon | reverse complement strand
ATATTATGCTGTTCTTGGATTGGTACACTGTTATTCTTTTCAATAATTTGATTATTTTTTACCACAGGTTCACTTTCACCAGTTAATGGAGCTTCATCGATTGTGAGATTCATATATTCTATTATTCTACTTTCAGCAGGTATTTTATCCCCTTCTTTCAATAAGATAATATCTCCTGGTATTAACTCTTGAGTAGGGATTTCAAATTCAAACCCATCCCTCAAAACCGATGTTTTTAGACCAGCAATTCGCTGTAGCGACTCTAAGGCCTTTTGAGCTCTATATTGCTGACCAATTGCTGTTCCTGAATTTATAATAACAACTGTAAAAGTTATAATTGTTGACTCTGGTTGCCCTAAAATGATAATTATTGCTCCCGTTATTATCAAAATTACGATTAAAAAGTTGAATATCGGAGCTAGGTATATTTTCCATAAAGATTTCTTAATCTTTGGAAGTTCATTATACCCAAATTCGAGATATTTATCTTCCAATTGTTCAGATTTTAAGCCATTATTGGAATCAGTATTAAGTTCTGTGATTAATTCATCTAAAGATTGATAATAATAGTTCTTCTTTATACCATGTTCTTGTGTCATTTTAAAATATTTAGAAAAAATTTGCCTTACTCAAATTATAATTATTTAATGAATTAATGCTTTATAATGATTTATTTTACACTAGTATTAACTTTTTTATAAAAAAATAGGAACTAATGAAAGGGCATTTTCCTTTATTGCTTAGGGGGCCCTAGTGTCTCTTTTAAAATGTGAAATTTTTTCCTAATCGTAGTGCTTGAGAATTTTGTAGCCTCTTCAATCAAGCTTTGTGTAAATATTTTACGATTCTCTAAGCATTGTCCGGTATAATAAATTAATCCCGCAGTAAAGGCTTTATAATTTAGATTTTTTAAATGATTATAAGAAATTTCGTTGAGTATACGATCGGCTATTAATTGCATTTCAACTTGTAATTTATTATATTCACTTCTACTGTGGATATATTCTTTTACTTTTTCATAGGGAATATTGTGTAAATCCTTTCCAAAAAGAATTTTTATTCTGTTTTTTATTTCTTTTTCTATATCTTCAGTAGTTTTAAGTTTTTTCCACATTTTTTCTGATTTTTTTATTTTTAACATCGCATTATTGAGCATCTTCTTGTTTATTTTGTGTCCTAGTTTATTAGAGATTTCTATAAAACGCTCTATTCTAATATTAGTCGTATCTTTTATTTCCATCCATACTATTGCGAGAAATATAATGACCATATTTTGATAGGATTTTCTGTGATTCCTGTTATACCTTAAGTACCTCTTTTTAATTGCCTCATATTTGATTTTATCTGTATTGATTCCATAACTCTTCAAAAGTTCTATTGTCTTTCGCTGCTCTGTGAAACTAGTTTGATAATCTCGATACCATTTTTCCAGGGTTTGTATTCGATCGTATTGCTGCTTGATTAGTGGATCTTGCTTGGCTTTTGAATCTCTCACTCTAATATTTCGCTCATAATCAGATTGGCTTTCTTTATAATGATCGTCTATAGGAATAATATCAACAAAATCTATATTTTCATCTAAAACAATGCCACAATCTTGGCATACGAGAAATCCTGAATCTCGCTTTACATTTGTATGCTGACATTTGGAGATTTCATGGTTTTCTTGGTTAGGATTCTTCAAAGAAAAATTAGCCCACTTAAATTGTATGAAAATTATCTGATGAATAAATGTTTTAATTCATATAAAAATTTTATTTTATGATTTTATAAAAAGCTTTTTTATTAATAGCAATCAAATTATAATATAATAATTTTAATTTAATTTCATTGCAAAAAAGTGAAAAAAAATGGAATATGAAGCGATTAAAAAGTGGGTAACAGGTTTTGGCATTATTTTTATTGTGAGTTCAATAATAGAATTGATTAACACTATTCTAATCCTTAACACTCAAGTGAACTTTAAAGGAAAAACTTATACTATACAAGAACTTTTTTTTAGTTCAGGAAGACTCCCACCAACGACTCCAATTATATTCGTCTTCTTAGTGTGTTCCATTTGCTGTTTCTTAATTTTTGGCTTCCTGCTAATTAAGATTGTATCAAAAGATATTGATTATAACTTAATGGCAAGGTATTTACTTGTACTTGGAGTTTTAACCTTGCTATTCTCATACATTAAAATGGGATATATCACCTATTTGGAGCAAGGTAAAGTCAACCTCAATGGTGAAGCAATTTCATTTAGATATTTTGTGTGGAAATATAATACTTCAATTATCGGACCATATTCTCTTCTTATAAGTTGGACTTTTTATACTGCAACTGTATGTGCGTATTTAATAATTGGTCTAATATTGTCTGGAGGAGGCTTAAGTTGGATATTAGAGCTTTCCAAACAACAACCTAAAAAAGTTTGAATTAAAAAAAAAAGATTTTATTAGATATCCAACCTGCTTTGCGAGAAGCTAAAGAACACAAATCTCCATTCTAAGTTTGGCGGGATCGTTAAAGTCTGCCCTTGATCTGTTTGGCTCTAGATCTCAAGGTTACCTCAGTTATCTTTGCTACATCTGCTACTGCTGATTGCGTTTTACGCAATGCTCCGTCTTTAGATGCGATATAAATGCATGCTGCTGCTAATCCCTTAGGATCTTTACCTGTTCTTTTTAAGCCATTCTTGGATGCTGTTTTTAACATTTCAATTGCAGTTTTTTGAACATTCATAGGAAGCTCTAACTCATTACCGAAACGAAAAACAAGTTGTTCTGCGGTTATTGGCTGATATTTCAAGTTCAGTTCAGGTAATACTTCTCTTATTATCATAGCTAAACTTCTATGAACTGTTCTTCGTGGAGTTAAAGAAGCTTCACATACTTCATCAAGTAAACGAGGAAAGTCATGAACTCGTATTGCGGCATATAACGCTCCAGCAATAAATCCATTAATAGATCTTCCCATCGTTAACTTTTTCTTAGCAACAAGAGAGTATATTTTCCATGCACTGTCAGAAATATATTCTGGTATATTTAATTTAGAACAGAGCATTTTTAATTTAGGCTTAGCTTCCCAAAAATTTCTCTCGATGCTTGAGATTAGTGAATTTTGGATTTTTGATAAACGTGAAAAGAGAGCTTGCTCCTTTGCTCCTATTGATTTCCCTTTAGAATCTGTTTTTGTATTTGGAAGCATAGTTCGCGGGCCAAAGTCCCTCCATCGCGGTTCTGTCCGCTTTCGGTTCTGAATCTCTTCTACTGTATATGCTCTTCTCTCATTTCCCACAAATTCCTTCTGAAAAATCATCCCGCAATTTAGGCAAACCCGATTACCATCTCTTAACTGAACTGAGGGTTCCTCACAACAATTAGGATTGTTTTTAGGTAGATCTTCTTCTTCAAGAATATCATTCCTATTATTTCTTAAATATAATTTTCGATTAGGTTCCATTTTTCATCTTTAAAATTGATTAGTTATAAAATTTTTACAATAAAGACTATATACTTTATATATTAGACCTACTACTTTCTACTTAAGTTAGAATATAATATGGATAGTCATATATTTAAATATTTGTCTCGAATTGCAAATTTTTTATTTATTTAGATCACTGTTTAAGTAATTTATTTAAATCTTTCAAATAAGAAAAAAAAGAATGAAAATCGTTATATCTTTTTTTATTTAAGTTGAACAAACATACAGCAAAATGGTAAGTTTTTTTTATTACCCCAATTATTAATAATTTTGGAAGATTTTTGGTTTTAAATAGATAATCAAAATTAAGGAATTTAAAATGGATTTTTATGAAGTTGTGAGAAAAAGAAGAAGTTTCCGATTTTACAAGCCTGATATGCCAGAAAAAGAAAGAATTGAGCGAATTTTAGAGGCTGCGAGATTAGCACCCACATGGGCAAATATGCAGGGTGTCCATTATATCGTGGTTCAAGATCCGGAGAAAGTGAAAGCGATTTGGAATGCTATTGGGCAAAGACCCCCTGAAAAATTTGAAAGTGCCCCTATGTATATAGTTGGCGTCATTTCTGAAAAAGGCTCGGGTATGAATGCGAACGGGGAGAAATATTATGGAGTAGATTTCGGGATTTGCTTTGAGCACTTAATTTTAGCTGCTACAGCTGAAGGTTTAGCAACGTGCTGGATTGGGTATTTTAACGAGGAAAAAATGAAAGAGATTCTCGAAATTCCGAAGAAGTATCGCGTCATGGGGCTAACCACATTAGGATATTCCACCAAATCCAAAGGCGAAGTCACAGATCGGAAAGCTTTAAGTGAAATTGTTCATTGGGAGAAATTCTAAACTTATATATCTTTACTTTTAATCACTTTAAATTCTTTTTACTTTTCCTATTTGAATTATGTTTTTCTCTTATTATATTAAAGCTAAAAAATATAATACGTCAAATATTAGATGTTATTAATGAAAATTGCTCGAATTAATGTAAATACGGAATCAATTCGCTATGAAGAAATTACGAGAAATTCAAAGTTTTTCTTGTTGGGTGCAAGGGGATTAACTTCTCAAATAGTTTATGATGAAGTTCCTCCTATGTGTGATCCGTTAGGTAAATATAATAAACTGATTGTTGCTAATGGGATTCTCACTGGAAGCCCATTTCCAAATTCAGCACGTACTTCTGTAGGAGCTAAAAGTCCGCTTACAAAAGGCATAAAAGAATCTAATATAGGTGGCAGGCCTTCAATGATGCTAGCATCTCATGGAATAAGAGCCCTAGTTTTAGAAGATATCTCCAGTGATTTAAAAATCATAGTTATTGATGAAAACGGTATTAAATTTGAAGCAGCTGAGGGCTATAAAGGTTTAGGTAATTATGAGCTTCATTCTAAATTGACTCAGAAATATGGAGAGAGAATAGGTATATATTCAATTGGTTCCGCGGGAGAATATATGATGAAAGCTGCGACTGTTGCAGCAAACGATTTACAAGGATATCCAAGTCGTCATGCTGGCAGAGGTGGATTAGGGGCGGTAATGGGCTCAAAAAAAATTAAAGCTATTGTTATCATTCCCACTAAGCGCTCAAAAGTGAAAATTCATGATATTAAGAAATTTAGGGAAATCTCAAAACCATTTGCTAAAAATTTAGCAAGATCAAGAGAAACTTTCTCAATTTATGGAACATCGTTGGCGACCAAAGCCATGAGTCAATATGGAGGTTTGCCCACGAAAAGCTTTAGAATGGGATCCTATGAAGATGTTGAAGATATTTCTGGTGAAAGACTCCATGAACAGGTGATTGCTCAAAAAGGTAAGAAACGTGTAGCTTGTAGTCCGACGTGCGTAATAAGATGCTCAAACATTATTGTTGATGAAAACGGTAATCATGTAACTTCTAGTTTAGAATATGAAACAATAGCATTAAACGGCTCTAATTGTATGATTAATGACCTTGATAGTTTAGCAAAATTAGATCATTTATGTGATGATAACGGAATTGACACCATTGAATTTGGGGTTACTATAGGGGTCGCGATGGATGCTGGTAAAATTGAATGGGGAGATGCAGATAAAGTTCTCGAAATTTTAGACAAAGAAATTAGAAATAATACCAAAACAGGCCAATTATATGGAAATGGAGTATGTCATTTAGGAGCGGAAATTAATTATGAGAGAATTCCTCAGGTGAAAGGACAAGGAATCTCTGCTTATGACCCACGAGTTTTTAAAGCTATGAGTTTAACTTTTGCTACATCACCAATGGGCGCGGATCATACCGCTGGAGCTGCTATTGCTGGCAGAAGCGCAAGGAGCGACAGAGATTATGGAGAGTTTTCGGATCCTGAAAACAAGGCAGATTTATCATATGAACTACAAATATATACAGTAGTGTTAGATTCAATGGGGTGTTGCTACTTTATTGGACCTAGCTATGAAACTATGGAACTAATAGCAGGTGTAATAAATGCCATGCATGATACAAATTTGACAAGAGAAGATGTTATTAACCTAGGAAAGAAAATAATAAGAACCGAACTTGATTTTAATAAAAAGGCTGGAATAACTCAAGATATGAATGATGTTCCAGAATTTTTCAAAATTGAACCTTCCCCTCCAACAAATTTGAAATTTGAATTTTCAAAAGATGTCTTGAAAAATTTTTGGTCGAAATTAGAAGATTAATTGTTATTTAAAATCTTTTATTTTCCTTAGAAACAAGTATTTTTAAAAATAAAATAAAAGGTAAAAGTTTATTTAACTTATACATAATTTAATAATCCTTTTTTTTTCATTCTCATTTCTGCTATAAGTATTAGAATAATTCCTAAACCTACTAAAAGTAGAGGGACAATACCTAATAATAGATTCAATTTAATAAATAATAAGACTCTAAAAATTGCTGTAAGGGCACAATATCCGATTCCACTAATAAGAAAAATTAATTTTTCTTTTTTAAAGATCGATAATGCAAAATGCCAGCAAAAAATAATCAATATGTTGGAAATCATTGCCGTAATAAAGAGTAATACCGCAGAAAGCCCCATTATTAAACCCATTATGATAATTATAGCTGAATAGATCCCTAATCCTATAAAAAGCTTTGCCATGTTATCAACAAAGAAATCTTTTTCGAGCTTTAGCAAAACAATTAAAACAAACCACGGAATTAAAACGATTATAGTTAATACAAAAGTTATTAAAGCCAGTAAAAAGAAATCGAAAATAATTGATGCAAGTATACTAATCAGGATTAGGACCATGCCAAGCACTCGTAATAATCCTTCTTTTTTACCTTTAATACTTTGCATAATTCTATGTAGGTTTCTAAGCTTAAAATAATTATTTATTTTCGTTAACTACTTGTATGGAAAATTAAAAAATAAAAAAGGAAGTTAAATTTTAAAATCTTAGATTAATCCTGTGTTATCTTTCTTCCTGAATCGCTTCTAACGTTTTCCCTTTTGTTTCATAAGGGTTCATAAATAGAGAAAACAGGGGAATGATCATAAGCAAACCAGCAACGATCCAAAAACCACTCATATCAGGAAATGCAACTAATAAAACGAATGCTAATAAGGGACCAATGACATAAGCAGATCTAGCAGAGGTAGCGCATGCACCTACACAGGTGGCCCGAACTTCTGTGGGAAAGATCTCACCGAAGTAGACCATTATCCACGCTAGAACAACAGGCATAAATAGGTAAATCATCCAGAAAAATATCGGTAAAGTTGTCATTCCCAGGAACACAAAACCTATAACGGATCCTCCACACCCAACAATCATAGTTACATTTCTTCCGACTTTATCCAATAATATTCCTGAAAGTAAGGCCCCAACCATAGTTAATAATGCACCAACAATTAACGTATTTCGATACTGGTCTGGCGTATACCCAACAATATTCATATAGTAGTAGCCACCCCAAGATACTCCTAATTTAAAAGATATCCCCCATATTGTATATGTAATTGTTGAGATGAGGATATATTGGATATCTTTCTTTTTTAACTTTTTAAGAGCCATTCTTATTTTAAGAAATTCATGTTCTCGGTCTTCCTTAGCATCAAGC
>JAHQWS010000105.1 GCA_029856295.1 Promethearchaeia archaeon | reverse complement strand
ATTAAACTCTTTTGGTTTTTCTACGGTCACAGCATGCCTAGCATCTTCAATTACAATTAATTTAGCATTGGGAATTAAGGCAGTATATTCTTTCTTCGCTTCTAATGGGGTATAATCTCCATCAGCAGAAACTATCAAAGTTGGACATTTTATCTCATGAAGTTGTTCCATTACACTCCAATTTTTTAGCGTCTTTAATGAACTAATATATGCTTTCTTATCATTTTCTGCCCATCTAGTAGCCATTCTCTCTCTTATATCCTCTTGTTCTGGTTTTATAAAAAGTCTCTTAGCAAGAACCTCTCCCATTTTTTTCATTCCTAATAATTTAACAATAAGGATTCGCATGAAAAACATTTGTTTTTCTTTAAATGTCTTTATTGGTAAAGAAGCTGACATATTCACTACTACTAAGCTTTTTGTTAATTCAGGATAATCAATAGCAAGATGAAAACCAATAGCTCCACCCAATGAAATTCCTACGATATGTACTGGTCCAAGCTTTAATGTTTTTAATAATTCAGCAATATCATCAGCGAACATAGAAATACTATAGGGGCCCTTAGGTTTATCTGTTTCTCCATGACCTCGAAGATCAATCGTGATTATTTTGTATTTATCAGAAAAGAAAGGTACTTGATCTTCCCAATCTCTAAGACTTGACCCTAAACCATGGATAAATAGTAAGGGTTGACCCTCACCTATAATTTCATAATTCATATTAATATCGCGAATGAGCTTTTTCGGCATAATCATTCCTTTTTTTCTTAATGGCTAATAAATAATTAATTAATCAAACAATAAAAAATAAAATATTAATTATCTAAAAAATGATCTAGAAAAATATAATAGTATTAAATGGAAATAAAAATGATTAAACCTCCATATAATTTACGTTGTGAATATTTAAATAACCCTATTGAAATAGATACTCCAAATCCTCGTTTTACTTGGCATATGCATCATGAACAAAGAGCACAGAAACAAACCACATATCAAATTTTAGTTTCTTCTAAAAAAGAATTTAGTCAATCTGATTATGGGGATCTCTGGGATAGTGGAAAAGTCGAATCTGAAAATAATGTGAATATTGTTTATGAAGGTAAGGAGTTAAAAAGTAGTACTATATATTACTGGAAAGTGAAATGGTGGGATAAAAATGGTAGAGCAAGCGATTATAGCGAGATTGCTGAATTTGAGACTGCATTTTTACAAGAAACTGATTGGAAGGCAAATTGGATAACAAGAAAAGCATTTACAGATAAAAAAGAAAGAAAAAAGTTTCAATATAAATCTGGATTTGCAATTTTCCTTGGAATGGTGAGAGAATATTATGGCATTTATATCCGGAAAGAATTTTCTCTTATCAAAAAAATCAAATATGCTAGATTATACATCTGCGGTTTAGGATGGTATGAACTTCGAATAAATGGAAAAAAGATCGGGAATAGAATTTTAGATCCTGCGTGGACAGATTATAAAAAAATTGTGCTCTATTCAACTTATAATGTTACTGATTCTTTGAAAGAAAAGAATGCTATTGGAATTATTTTAGGAAATAGCCGTTATTTGGAAAAATCTGGTTATAGTTATCCAAAACTTATACTCCAACTTATAATTCGATATGAGGATGATTCGACAGAATCAATATGCTCAGATATTACATGGAAATTTTCTCAAGGTCCTATTTTAGAAAATGGTCTATATTTAGGAGAGAAATATGATGCTAGATTAGAAATACCAGGTTGGGATAGTCCTAACTTTAACGATTCTTCTTGGGAGAATGCTATTTTATGTGAAGGCCCGAAATTGGCCTCACAAATGATGCCGCCAATAAGAGCAACTAAAGTATTAAAACCCCAGAATTTGTATAGTAATTCTCCAGGCAGTTATATATATGATTTTGGTCAAAACTTCACAGGTTTTATTCGATTAAAAGTACGCGGTCCACATGGTACAGAAATTATAATTAAATATTCCGAAATCGTAGATCGCAATGGAAATTTGAACACTGCTACAAATAGATTAGCTAAAGCAACTGATGTCTATATATTAAAAGGTGAAGGGGAAGAAATATTTGAACCTCATTTTACATATCATGGATTTCGATATATTGAAGTTATAGGCTTTCCGGGAGTTCCTACAATTAATAATATCGAAGGCCTTTTTATCCATACTGATGTTACTAAGATTGGTAATTTTTATTGCTCAAATACCTTGATTAACCAAGTTCATGAAAACGTTATCTGGGGACAATTAAGTAATTTTATGAGTATACCTACCGATTGTCCACAGAGAGATGAGAGACAAGGCTGGATGGGAGATGCGCAGCTTACGGTTGAAGAAGCGATATTTAATTTTGATACTGCACGATTTTATACAAAATATTTAGATGATATAAAACTATGTCAAGAAGAGAATGGTGCACTTTCTGATGTAGTTCCTCCCTATTGGCGTTTTTATCCCGCAGATCCTGCATGGGGTACTGCGTATATTACAATTGTTTGGTATCTATATTTTTATTATAATGACATTCGAGTACTTGAAGAACATTATGAATCATTGAAGAAATATGTAAATCATCTTCAGAGAAATACAGAAGAGAATATCTTATATAAATTTGGAAAATTTGGTGATTGGTGCCCTCCTGGAAGTATTGTATCAAGAAAAACGCCAATTGAGCATGTATGTACTTGGTATTATTATCATGACACTCTAATTCTATCAAAAATCGCTAAACTTTTAGGAAAAGATCAAGATTATAAAGATCTATATGAGAGGTCAGAAGAAATCAAAGAGGTATACAATCAAAAATTTTTAAAAGATTCGTATGTAATACCTAAGCATTCTCTAGTGGATGAAACAATCAGTCAAACATCAAATATTCTTCCTTTATTTTTGAATATGGTCCCTGAAAAGAAAAAAGGAAAAGTGCTTTCAAGATTGCTACATTGTATAATTGAAGATCATGACTACCATGTAGACACTGGTATAGTAGGGACAAGATATTTATGGGATGTATTGACAGAGAACGGTCACGCTGATGTTGCATATAAAATTATAACTCAAGAAAGTTATCCCGGATATGGATACATGATTAAAGAGGGCGCTACTACATTATGGGAGAGATGGGAAAAACTTGAAGGGAGCGGAATGAATTCTCATAATCATATAATGCTGGGCAGTGTTGATACGTGGTTTTTCAAAGCTTTAGCAGGGATTTCTTCACTTGAGCCGTGTTGGAAAAGAATTAGAATTAAACCTTTTATTCCAACAGATTTAACATATGCTACTGCTTCTCTTAATACTTCTAAAGGATTTTTATATAGTTCTTGGGAAAAGACGGGCAATTCTTTAAAAGTGATGATACACATTCCAGTAGGATGTATCTCTGAAACTTGGATTCCAATTAAAAATTCAAATTGTGAAATTAAGGAAGGAAATGTTAATTTATGGCGAAATGGGAGTATAGTCGAAAAAGTTAGTGGTTTAGAATATAATGAAGTGAATGAGAATTATGTCATTTTTAATATCGGTTCTGGTTATTATCAGTTTACTGTCATACCTTATGAATAAGTAGCTTATATCAATATCAACTTATTTTTTTCACATTATTTTTAATTAGTCTATACAAAAGAAGTTCAAATTTAACTGAGAAAGTAATGAAACTAAGAAGAAATCGCATTTTAAATTTAAAGACCGAAAAATTATAAGTAGTTACCATTCAGAGAAAAATTTTTCCTTGGAGTAATCTCGCTTTAAAGGTTTCCCTATGAGCATCGTATAATATCTAAACATTGCGGATTGTTCTGCTCCTGTAACGTTTTGAAGCGCATCTAATAATGTATTTCCTTTAGCAAATACCCCATGGGCTCGAACAACCACTATAGGGTAATCCTTGAGGACTTTTGGTACTTCTCGGGCAGCATCAGTTGGTCCTGCGGGATTATCCACTTCAATAATTGGTATTTTTCTATATGCATAGATTCCCTCTGCATCTAAGCAAGTTATTTCGTCTTCGATTAAAGATAGGATAACACAAAAAGGATTATGAGCATGAATCACAGCCATAGCATCCGTATTTAAATAGATTTGGCGATGTACATCAGTTTCAGTACTGGATAACATTATACCGGAATCTGCCTTATATAAGTCCGTTTCAATAATATCTTCAGGTTCTAAAAAGCCTAACATGGCACCCCTGCGTTTGATGAGTATTTTCCCGCCTGCTCTCATCGAGATATTGCCGGAATGACTTGTATTATATCTATGATCTGTTAAAACCTTACCTACAACCTTAAATTGCTTATATGTTTCTTGATCAATCACATTTTATCACAGTTTTAATTCTTTTTAACTATTTTAAAGTTAATTAAAAAATATTATAAAAATTTATTTACAATCTGAGTTTTAGATTCAAGACTGATGCGGTGAATAAGAGCACCTAACTCGGGTACGACAACTAATTTCCCATTATTTAATGATCTAAGTCCGTTTAAACAGTTCCAAAGACCAAATTTATCATTATCTTCAGTTCCTAATGCTTCAGTATATTTTCCTCCTGCTAATAGGTAGCCTCCAAGGCCTCCTATAGCAGGCCATTTTTTTAAAGCTTTTTCAAAATTCTTTTCTAATAAAGCATTCATGATCTCAACTTTTTTCATGTCACAAGCTCCCAGGGCTGCTCCTAAACTATGCTCCGTATGAGAAGCATGACCAGTAGATAATAATAATTTGGTATAAAAATCTGCTAAATCCTCAGCATTATCGTATCCAAATTGAGAAGTTTTTTTCTCAATAGTTTCATTTGCTAATATTTTCACTTCTTCTAAGACTCGAACAGCATTTTTTCTAGAAACTAACGCTGTGAGTGATATAAATTTTTTTACATCTAATTCGTTTTTTATTTCTTTCTGACATTTTCTTTCTAAGAGATTTGCGTTTCCTCCATGACCAGTGACTAACATGACTCTAGATACTTCTTCTCCTCTATCTCGAATTAAATCAATAAAATATTTCATAAAGTCAACAGATTTTCTATAGAAATCATCCCATGGAATATAATATGGAGCCCAATCCCTTGCTACATCTCCACAGCGATCAGTGGTATATGGAATATGAGCAACGTATCTCTGGCCAGTATGAATTTCTAAATCATGTGCTGCATTCTTAGCATGGAGATCATCAATATTTCTAGTTAAAGCAAATCCATGTCCCTCGTAAGGATTACCTACAGAAAAAATTATCCATTTTGATTCATTTTCTTCAAATGGACCCCAATCATCCATCCGATCCTTTAATACATATTCTGACATTTTTTCTTACTGGTAAATTTATACTAAGAATTATTTATTATAGAATTTAATCTTTTTATTTAGATTTGATAATAAAAGGGGAGATTGAAATTACGTCAATTTTTCGAGAGATAATTTCTCCAATAATTCATCTGTTGGAATTCCGTTTTTATCCCAATTTCTCACTTCGTAATATTCATTCAGTAAATCTTCGAGCGGTACAACTCTGCCATTTGAAGGTCCTTTTTGCAATGGTGTTTCTAGAAATCTTTTTGGTAATGTGTCATCTTTTCTTGAGAACCCTTCTCTCACATTAAAAAGCCTCTCTAAAGTATATATTCTCTCGCCAATGGTTATTAGATCTGTTATAGAGATTTTTTTATCTAAAATAGTGCTTAAAAATCGAGCTTGAAATTCAAAACCTAATGCATATCCAACAAACTTACAGACGACTAATGAATCTTCCACTGCGCTCTGATTTTGCTTTAAAAATAATAGATCTGATTTACCCCGAACTGAAAATCTATCTATTTTTTTAGGGACTCCCAATACCTCCAATGCGACTAGAAATCCCGTTAAGTGACAAGCCCCGCGTGAACTTACAGCATAATTTAATGCATGGCCAAATGCTCCTCGGGGATCATATGCTGGAATTTCCATCCCCTTAACTTGCATGGAGTAAGATTCCCCCTTATATTTTTTAGACAATCTTAGAGAACCTTCAGCTAAATCAGCACCAAATTCTTTTTTTAATGCAATTTTTTCTATTAAATCACATAACATATCATTATTTCCAAATTTTAAGGAATGCTCATTCAACAACCCCTGTTGCTGAAGTTCCATACCACATGCAATAGTAGAACCAGTCGAGATCGTGTCTAAACCATATTCATTGCATGAATAATTAGCATGAGTTATTGTTTTTAAATCAAATATTCCAGTTAAAGGTCCTAAAGCCCATAAAGATTCATATTCAGGACCTTTTCCGCTTTTTTCACCTGTATTAGTCATTCTCCCACATCGAATTATACAGTTATAACACCCCTCATTACCTTCCAAAAATCTTTCTCTTAAATGTTCACCACTAACTAAATCGATTTTATTTGGTTCAGTATAAGCAGACTGGAAATTATTAATGGGAAACATACCGAATTGATTAATGACCTTGACTAAAGCAGCAGTTCCGAACAATGTTAATCCTTGTGAAGTTATAGGAACTACCTTTATCTTGTCAATAGCATTAATTCTTAATTTTTTCAGACGTTCCTTATTTTTTCCCTCGAATTTTTTATTTCCGCTTTTTACCACAATAGCCTTGAGATTTTTTGAACCCATTACAGCACCTACTCCACCACGTCCAAAGGCTCTATTCGCTTGATTCATAATAGAAGAAATCTTCACTAAATTCTCTCCGGCTGGTCCAATACATAGTACTTGACAATTTTTACCTTCAACTTTCTGAATCTTTTCTAAGGTTTCAGATGTTTTAAGACCCCATAAATTTTCAGCATCCTTAATTTCTACTTTATCATAATCTTCTATTAAGAGATATCCCTTATTTTCGGAAGATAATTTCCCTGTAATGAATAAACTATCATAGCCACATTTTTTAAAGTAGGGACCCCAAAATCCACCGGAATTAGAATGAAATATCGTATCAGTCAATGGAGATTTGGTAACTAAAGAAAACCTCCCACTTGTAGGAGTTACGCTCCCTGTCAACGGACCTATCGAAAAAATTAAAATATTTTCTTTTGATAAGGGATTAATGTTTTTAGGAACAGAATCAGAAAATAATTTTATACCTAATCCTCTGCCCCCGAGATATTTGTGAAAAATCTCATCATTTAAATTATTTTCAACTATTTTCTCTGAATTTAGGTTAATTTTCAGAATAGTACTGTTCATTCCATAAGGCATTTTTCAGATATTTTCAAATCCTATTGTTAAGAAGAATAAATTAAATAAATCAAAAAGAAATAAAAAATTTAACAAAATAAGGTAAATAAAAAAAAATTGAATAGATAGATTTAATTAATACTTTAATATTTGGTTTAACCTTCGTCCAATTCTTGTAAAGTTTCTGCGGCGAATGCTAGATATTCACCATAAGCCATCGTGTCTTGAAGATTACCTTCGATCTTAAGATCGCCTGACATATAGGCGCTTGTTCCGTCAACTTCACCTGACATAAGTCCACCCATGGTTTCCCAATTTGCTGACATCGTGAAAGATGGGTCAGCTCCTTCGCCT
>JAHQWS010000104.1 GCA_029856295.1 Promethearchaeia archaeon | reverse complement strand
CCTCTATGGGGGGTATTCCTTTTCAAATACAAGTGGCACTGAGATCTCTCTAATTGGATTATGACCGAAATAATAAAATCGTATATTTTCCATATCTTTTAGAAATCTGGGTATTTTTGTAATGTTGTTATAGGAAAAATCCAAGTCTTCTAACTGTTTAAGTGATCTAAGAGAAGACGGAATCTTGTTTATCCTATTTTTTACTAAATGTAGTTTTTTCAGAAATCTTAATTCTCCAATCGACTTAGGAATTTTTTCAATACCGCAATCGTATAAATATAACTCCTCTAAATGACCGAATTTACAAATCCGTTTTATAAGAAAATCGATAAGTGTCATGTTTAGATACGAGACTTCTCCATATACCGCAAGCTCGGTGATATGACCATGTTTATCGGTATTATAATACCAATATTCGGTCATTTCGTGAAAGTCATTATGATCAAAGGGAAGTTCAAGATCATTAGTCTTCAATGGAGTCGAACCTTTAAGAAGCTCAATAAACCCTAAAACCTCTGCACTGTCATGATCTATACCTTCATCCATGTATTTTCCTATCAGTTTCTCTTGTATAAAGGATCTTGCATGTTTAGATTTTAATCCAATTTGATTCCCTCCTAAGCTTATTCTCGCCAATTTTCTCAAGTTTAATAAGACTTCTGGGATGTCTTTAAAGCGATTTTTATGCAACTCTAAATTTCTTAGTTGTGTAAGATTTTCCATGGTACTTGGGAGGGATTTCAAGTTGTTATCATGCAACCTTAAATCCTTCAGCCTGCGTAAGTTGCCGATTGACTCGGGGACTCTATCTAGCCCCGATTCACTGAGGTTTAGGTTTTTTACATGACCGTTTACCTCATAAAACATAAATCCGTCCCAAGCAGAAGACGAATGATCTCTTTCAAGCATCTCTCTTTGTTCTGGTGTGCCATCTCCTCTGGGCGGCCAATCTATCTCTAATCCTTTGGATGTCTCGGATATCATAAAATCCAAATCTCTAAAAAACACACATTCTTCGGGTACGAGGTGATGTATTTTGGCATATTTTTCAAGCAACCGTTGTTCTAATGTTTCATGATACTGAGGCATGCTCTCTTTAAGAACATCGAGGATAGATCTAAATACCAACACAGCCATCTCGTGCTCAAAAATCCATTCTATTAAATTATTTTCAGTTGCTAGATAATTTTTTACTAAGGTCTCTGCCGCCTTAGCTCGGATTACGGTCTCCTCTTCGGTCACGATTAGGCTCTCGATAAGTCTTAAAACTTGCTCGTTAGGATGTCTAATTTTATCTAGCCGAGACAGTGCATCTAATCTGAAATTAGAGATTTCATGACGCTCAATTATGCTAATTAATTGATTGATATCTAAATGGTGGCTAGAAATATCTTTCATAAAACAGAATGTAATTATTTTTTATAAATTAAACTTATTTAATAACTAATAACAATACTCAAATATTTCTCTGCTGCCATTTTCCGTATGTCATTCTCGGTCACATTTTCATCTCCCATTTGAATTATAAGCTGTTTTTCTGCTAACATCCAACATAATTCATCATATGAAAGTTGATTTTGCGAGAGATAATAGGCCCCAACTTTAATCATTTCGCTTAATGTCACTTCTTCTATTTCTTTCTGTTTTGGTTCTTCTTTTTCTGGTTCAAATTTTCTATATTTTTTAAGTTGGATAAACCATTCTACTACATCTTTTTCTAATGTTGTGATTTTTATCACCTCCATTAAACAAATAAATAATGAGGATTTCCACTTTTAAAGTTAAGTGCAAATTTAAATATAAAATTAAAAATCGATGTTTAAATATTTTCTTACAAACTTTTTAAGTTGCTTACAGGTTTTTTTGAAATCATCACCCGACCGGTAAAATAAGTGGGTTCTCGGGCAATCTTCGTCAAACACACATTTTTTTTTATCTTTATCATATGTAAGAGGATAAAACCTACATCCTTGAGGGCGGTTGGTATAAATTTTACATGTCTTAGTAGAAATATCAAGAAATATGCAGTGTCCATTAACATTTCTTAATTGAAAAAAACCATTACTTTCGAGTACAAAATCCTCCTCACGTAAATCTTGCGGGTAACTTCGTAGAATTAAGTTAATATCCGTTTTGGTTAGCATCATTTCCGTATCAAAACAACATTTTCCGCAGTTTTTACACTTTTCTTTCATTATCAAGTTATTTATTAGCTGGTTTTTATCAATCAGAAAGATGATTTGAAGGATATTAAGATATTTAGAAATGTATTTTTAATAAAAATATATCTAATATTCACAAAAAGATCAAATAGAATTCCTAGCAAAATATCTATTATTATTATGACAAACTTTAAAAGAAATATATAAAAAAGTGATATAAGATGGTTATAGACACAGAAGAGACAACTTTATCTGATACATCTAAAGAAATTGAAGGACAAGAGGTTAATCTTCAATATCATTTGTATGTTTTCTTTTTTGCTGTCATCTATTTCGTCTCGTTTTTGATTCCTGGAATAGTCTATATGTTATATTTTCTCTTAATTTTTCAACCACTTGTCTTAGAAAATCCCAATTTTCTTTCTCTTTTTACTAAACTAAACTCTCTATTGGCTTTAATATTATTTCCCTTTGTAATGATTCTTAGCTATATTCTACATTTAGTTTTTATTGGCATAGTAACAAGATTGTTTTGGAGATTCACTGAAAGAATGTGTCCAACTAAAGACGGAATTCTTCTTCGAAGTGTACCTAGCGATACTTTAAATTATTATCATGTGCGTTCATTCATGATTAAATATGGAAAGTACGCATTTACCAAAGGGCTTTTTCCATGGCTGGCAAACTGGTTTTATAATTTCGTGGGATCAAATAAAATCGGTAAAGGCTCTACAATCGAGGAAGAAATTGTTGCTGATAAATATATTGATGTAGGAGATAATTGCTATATCGGAGTTAATTCAGCAATCTGTTCGCACGTAGTCGAGGGGATATTTGGGCGAATTCCCTATTTTGAGATTAAAATTCGTGATAATGTCACATGCGCAGCCTTTAATATAGTCGGTCCAGGATGTGAATTAAATGATAATTCCTATTTGCTTCCTTTAGCTTCCGCAAATAAATATAATACAACAAAAGGTAGTAATTATTATTTCGGGTTACCATGCCGAAAAATTTTCACAAAAAAGATCATGAATTATTTAAAAATATCTCAAGAAGATTTGGAAAGAGATAAAGAATTAAGAATAAAGCAACAAGAAAAAAAGGGTATTAAGAAATTAAAATAAGAAAGTTTTTGCTATGAGTAATACTACAAATGATGGATCAGAGGAAAATTATGATTTTACTCTTGATTTTACAACAAGTAGCGCTATAAGTAGAGTTAATATTAAATTCTTAGCTGTATATATCCCCATTATTTGGCTAAGTGGCATACTTTGCGGCATTTTTTGGTACGAATGGAATAAAAATCACCCCCCAATAATGGAAGATTGGGAGCCATGGGTAGGAACGTTAATCTTCCTTCCATATGCTATAATCTCTATATTCTTCATTTTTATAATGTCCTGCATGTTCCTTAGTAAGCTGTTTTTAATACTAATTAATCTTATTCATAAGCCAAGAGAAGGTGTTTTTCGAGCAGAAATGGGAGATGCTGATTTTGAATTTTGGTGCATGAGAACCGAATTAAAAAAGCTTGTATTGTGGCTTATGCGCAATTTTCCGATACCATGGTTGGATTCTTTGGCTTTTAAATGGTTTGGAATAAAAATGGATACTTCAAGTCATCTACCGGACGCTTGGTGCGACATAGAGTTCGTCAAATTAGGCCGCAGAGTAATGGTTGGACAAGGAGCAGTAATAATGAGTTCAATGGTAATTGGGAAATATTTAATAATTAAGGAAGTAATTCTTGATGATTATACTGTAATAGGTGGAATGGCATGTGTTTCACCGGGAACTATAACTGGGAGAGATTCTCTCGTGGGGGCAATATCCGCGACTGTTTTAAATCAAGTCTTAGAAACCGGATGGATTTACTTTGGCATCCCCTGTATTAAATTGCAAGCCAATAAACTTGCTCTTGTGAAGGATATGAAGAGAAGGAGTGTCGATGATGAGCAAGCTATTAGTGTTGAACGTGAGATTAACATTGATGAGGACAAGAAAGATAAGATAGGGAGAGGAGAGGGGAGATAATAGATGTCCGTGCCTACATCCATGCGTGTTGGTCCGTTTACCCCAACAGTTTTGGTAAAAAAAAGGTATTTGATTTTTTACATTTTTCTTATATGGGTAAGTATTATACCAATTTTACTGGAATTTTGGTTTTATTGGCGTTTGTTGTATGATCCAATTAGACCCGTTCATTTTTATATTTTTCTTCCACTGTTATTTTTTGCTATGTATGTAACCATGGTATTTACGTCAATTTTATTTGCTAAGATCCTGTTAGTTATTGTAAACGCTTTTCATAAACCCAAGGAGGGAGTTTTTCTGAGAGATTCTTCAGACAAGGATTATAGATATTGGAGCCTCAGAAATACCATAAAAAGATGGCCTGTTTGGCTTGCTCATAAGTTTCCTTTTCCCTTTTTGGATAATGTATGCTTTAAAGCCTTTGGAGTTAAAACAACCTTTACAAATTCCCTCTTTGAAGGGTGGGTAGACTGTGAATTTATTGAATTTGGTAAAAATGTAGTAGTTGGGCAGGGGAGCATTATTCAAAGTACGGTGATAGTTGGAAATCTCATCATAATCAAAAAAACCATTATCGAGGATGATGTAAGGATTGGTGCTCATGCTGTAGTTATGCCAGGTACTCACATCGGTAAAAGAAGTGTTTTAGCAGCAAATTCTGTGACTATCGTAGGTCAAGAACTCGAGGATGGATATATATACGTTGGCATTCCAGCAAAAAAATATAAAGAAAATCGATTTTTTGAAGATGGTCTCGAAGAAGTATTAGGGCATGTAAAAGATGTAGAAGGGTTGAGGCAGAAATACGAAGAAATGTATATCAAGCGATATGATCAGCACCAAAGTATTAAAGAAAAAATAGAACATAGGAAAGAAAAGAAAGAACAAGAAAAACGGCTAATGGAACAACAAGAACTTTAAAAAAATCTCTTTTTAGTACTAAATAGGGATGAATACTGACTATATTATTCACCCAGAAGAGATCTTAGCTGAAAACTTCGTTTTATTGTTAAATAATTCAAGATACATTAGGAACCCAGAGATATTAGAGGAGATCAAAAATATTTTAACTCAATAAAAATATTTACATTTTAAGTGATTTGAGCCCGTCTAAAGCCTTGATTGATTCCGGAATCTCTTTAATTTGATTATTCTTTAGATTCAAATATTCTAATGATTTTAACTTGCTTATTGCTTCAGGAATTTCTTGAAGAGAATTATTCCCCAAATCCAAAACTTCGAGTAATTTAAGTGATCCTATTGAGTTTGGGATATATTTTATCTTATTATTATTTAGCCATAAAACTTTAAGCGAAGTATTTAAACCAATTGACTCTGGAATGAGTTCGATTTGATTTTCTCTTAAATCTAGATATTCTAAATTATTTAAATAGCCTATAGATTCAGGAATTTCCTTTATTTGATTATTTCTCAAATTTAAATAACTTAATGATTCTAGTTTATCAATCCATTTAGGTATTGATTTAATCTCATTATGATCTAAATCTAACCGAAAATTTTTGACTGATTTAACTTTAGCTAAAAAACTAGGGATTGATTGAAATTTATTCCATCCTAAATCTAAAAATTTAAGCCGAGAAAGTTCATCGATCGAAGTAGGCAAAATTTTCAATTCATTACAGCTCAAATTGAGATATTTTAGCTTTTCTAAATTACTTATGGATTCCGGAAGACTTTCTGGTTTCCAATTTGATAGGCTTATGGCCCTTATATGATTCTTCTTAACTATCACCAGAATATTATCTCCGTAAATTACATTAGGCTTAGAAATTGAATCAAAATCTCTATGGAAACCAGGATTTAACCCTATATCCATTAAAAATTCGGCTTCTTTTAAGATAACACCATAATTTATTGCGATTGCTTCTAGCCTTTTTGAGTATTCTGTATTTAATATATCACTGTATTGATTATCTATCTTTCTGATCAAATTATTAATAGTAGTTAACACATAGGCAGAGTTGTCATTCTGTATTATCCATTTTAGGGGATCCAGTATATCCTCTGGAAAAAGTTTAACTATAACTTTAGCGGCAGTTGCCCTAACAACTTGGCTTTCATCAGATATAAGAAGATTTTCTATAAAATTAAAAACTTTCTTATTTTTTAAAGCCAGATTTTCAAACATATTTACATATTTAGCACGAATTTCTCCAGGATTACTTTCTTCAATTAAAGAAAATAATACATTAATTGCCTCGGATTTACTCATATTATTTTGATTAATAAGCTCATACAATTCTTTTGGAGTAAATCTATTGCTTATATAAGCCACCTTTTTGGATGTATGTTTTTATATTTTTAATCCATTTCTAGTTTAATTAATTTTAAAAATATTTTCAATCTTTTTTCTGACCTCATCTAAGTCTTCATCTTCTATACATTGATGATCCATGTTTTTAATTATTAATATCTCTGGGATTAAATTAGAGTGTTGCATTATATTATTAACTTCAGAAATAGGAGTAATCTTATCTTTATCTCCAATAATTATTATAAGTTTCTTATTTTTCAAGCGTTTAATAATTGTATTAACCTTAAAATCTTTTTTAGATAATTCTTTTTTGGTTTTTATTATAAAATTTTCCACGTTATCTATGCCCCGAATATTACCCGGAAGAAATCTATTCAAATAATTCAAAGCTTTTCCAAAATCCTCGTTGTATACATGCCGTTCTACGTTTAATATCGGACTCAATAACAACAAATTATTTATTAATTTTATTTTCGAACACAAAATTAGAGCAATATATGCTCCAAAATCATGAGCTAATATGTTGACGTTTTTCAAATCAAATACACCATTATGTGCTAACTTCTCTGCGAATTGAATAATTTTAATAGCGTCAGAAAACTGTCCCTTAATTGATACATCCCCATCACTATACCTATAACCTCTAAAATTAAAAATACAGAAAGCGTATCCCATATCCAAGATAAATTTATAGCTTTTTACAATTTCTTGTAAGGGAAAAATTTGAGGAAAACCATGAAAATAAATGACTAATGGATATGGTTTTTCAAAAGATTCAAGGGGAAAATAAGTTAGTCCTTTAAAAATTTCTCCCTTGTTATTAATTTCAACCTCAACTACTTCGTATGGACCGTCAAATTGCTTCTCTTTAAATTCCATTTAGGAACCTAATTTAAATTTGATTTAGAAAATATTAGATAAAATAAAAAGTTACCACTGTCCATTTACATGAGATATTTAATGAAAATGCCCAAATTACTTACATTTTTAGATGTGTTTTTTGAGAACTATGACAATATATTTAAGAATATACAATCTAGTACAAGATCGCATATTGCATGGTGAAATAATTATAGCACCACAACATAGC
>JAHQWS010000103.1 GCA_029856295.1 Promethearchaeia archaeon | reverse complement strand
CTTTTTGCTTGTCTTCTAATTTTTTCAGTATCGAAGGGCATTCTTAAACCTTATAGAATTATTTTTTATTTGTATTATTATCCTGCACGTTACTCTCAATACATTCTCTTAAACTATTCATTTGAAGAGAAATAGAGATATCCCCCCTAGTTCTTTCAATGATATTTCTTGCCTGATCAGTTTTATGTCTTAAATCTTGTGTAAGGCCTGAGGGATAATCTAAAGAAAACAAATAAGTATATATTTCATCCATACTTTCTAAAATATCATTAAGATCTTCAACTTGAGAATTTCTAATATTGTCTAAAGCATATCTACGTAATTCTCCAACAACATCTGCTAAACCTAACGCATAGTTTAGAGGATCAATTTTCAAAACTTTAGGCGTGGGAGGATCTTTTTTCATGATAATTGAGAAAAATGATATAGCTTCAGCAAATTCTTGTTCAGGAGTTTTCAAATACTTGAAAAAGACTCCTGTATTTTTATTAACTAGTGATACCAGCTTTTCATGAGTTACTTTTACCTTATTAAATTTTTCTTGATACTGCTCAAATTCTCTTCTATGGATATGCTTGATTGCAATACTGCAATCTCGAATCATCAATCGAGAAATTTTTAAAATCTCTTCTCTATCTTGATCCAATTTATCTAATGCCTCGGTTAATTCCGTGAAAATATTTTTAAGATTCATACAAATAGATAAAAATTTTAGTAATGATTAATTTCGATTTTAAATATAATTAATTATCATAGTTCTAAAAATATTTAGAATTTTTTAGTAGAAATAGTATAGAAAAATAAAGATTAAAGATTATTATGAAGATTTTATTAATACATTCAGAAGGTGTTGAAGTTGTTAAGCATAAACCAGCTACAAGTGAACCTCAAGAGTTTCCCGAAAATCTTATTAAAATGGATGGATTGGTCCTTGTAGCTTATGTTTCGGTTGAGGACCAAGATACATATGATACCGATATAATTGCAAAGCAAGGAGCTGATGTTATAGAGGAAGCAATTCTTCTAATAACAGGTTTTCCCGAAAAAAACCGTGAGAAGAATGAGGAAATTAGAAAACATAATAAAAAAATAGAATCCGGAGAAATCAAGGGAAAACCTAGAAAACTGGTTGAATTGATTAAAGAAAGGGATATGTATCGAGTTGATAAAGTACTAGTATATCCATGGGCTCACTTATCAAAATTCTTGAGTAATGATGATAACGCAATGGAAGTGTGTCCAAAAATTGCAAATTTACTGGAAGATAAAGGAATCAAAGCCAAATTTTCTCCATTTGGATGGTATAAATCTTTTAAAATTAATTGTATCGGTCATGAAGTTGCTGAGATGTATAGGGATGTGAAATTATATATTCAACCAGAGGAACATATTACAAATGCTGAGTTTAAAGTCATAACTCCTCAAGGTAAAGAAATTGACATTAAATTTGACAGAGATAAAAATATCGTACCATTAAAAGAAATTAAAGATGAAAATTTTCATGTATTTTTAAAGTCTGAGTTAGGTTCTAGGAGAGTAGACGAGGGAATTGAACCGGTCCATATTAAGGTGATGCAAGAATTTGAATTAGTTGATTTCGATGAAAACAGCGATAAAGGCAATCTACGCTGGTATACTAAGGGAGTAATCATGAAGAATTTAATTAAGAATTTCATAGAAGATAGATTAATAGACTTTGGAGCCCTTCTCGTAGATACACCAATAATGTATTCTGTAAAAAATAAAAAGTTAACCGCACAAACCGCTAGATTTCCTGCAAGAAGTTATTGGGTTGAATCCGGAAATAATAGATTTATACTTAGATATGCTTCTGATTTTCTCTTGTTTGACATGGCAAGTAAAATGAATTTAAAACCTGGTTACTTTCCTTTAAGATTGTACGAATGGGAGCAATATGATTTTCGCCGTGAGCAAGAGGGGGAATTAACAGGTTTAAGAAGATTGCGTGGATTTCTCATGCCTGACCTCCATACTCTATGTAAGGACTTAGAATCCGCTATCGATGAGTTTAGAAAGCAATATAAATTAATAAAGGGTTTGTTAGATGATTTAGGTATTCCTTCTTATGTCATTTTTCGAACAACACAAGAGTTCTATAAAGAGAATAAGAAGTGGATAATAGAATTGATAAAATCTGAAAAAGAGCCAGCATTGTTAGAATTGTGGGAAGAGAGATATTATTATTTTGTATTAAAATTCGAGAGGCCCGTACTTTCTGCTCAAAATAAGAGCGCAACCCTATCTACAAACCAGATAGATGTGGAGAGTTCTCTTGAATACATGGTTGATAATGAGGGTAAACAAAGACAAAAATATGATATTCATTTCACAGATGTGGATGGTCAAATAAAATATCCTATCATTCTTCATAATTCGCCAACGGGAGGATTAGAAAGAGTATTATGGGGATTAATTGAAACAGCAGTAAGAAATAAAGATAAAATAGTCCCCGGATTTAAAACATGGATATCCCCTGTTCAAGTGAGATTGCTCACTGTAAGTGATAAACAAAATGAATATGCTGAAAAAATCTTAGATGTTCTAAATAGGGAAGGATATAGAGCTGATTTTGATGATAGAGAAGAAACTTTAGGAAAAAAAATAAGACAAGCTGAGATCGATTGGATTCCATACATTGTTATTTTAGGAAAAAATGAGGAAGAAGGTGGAACAGTTTCTATTCGAAAGAGACTCATCGGAAAACCTTTCGGACCTAAAAAAAGGACTTCTGAACAATTCAATAATAGTCAGCTTGAAGAATTCTTAGAAATGCTTGAAGAAGATACAAGGGGGTTTCCAAAACATAAGCTTCCTATCCCATTTAGGAAGTATTCTACTAAGGTATCATTTCGTAAATAATTTTCTATTTTCGAGATATATGACGATTAAAGCTATAATTTTTGATTTGGGTGGGGTAATTGTAGAATTAGATTTTTCAAATTTTTACAATAGAATTATTACTCTATCACCATTAAACAAACCTCAAACTCCGATTATGTTGGAATTCTTCAGACAATCAGATATCTACCATCAAGGAAATATGAGTGATGATGAATTTTACCAACTTGCCTGTGAATTATTACAAGTCTGTGCTTTAAATCAACAAGAATTTTTTGATGCGTTTAATAGCATAATTTCGGGTTTTAATCATGAAATCATAGAAGTGCTAAAAAAGTTGAAAAATAGTAATAATTATAAATTAATAGCTTTATCAAACGTAAATTCAAGTCATTGGGATTATTTATTAGATCAAAAATGGGGATTTATTGAATATTTTGATGATTTAATACTTTCCCATGAAGTTCACATGACTAAACCTGAAAAAAAGATTTTCCAATATACAATTGAGAAAGCGGGATGCACACCAGAAGAGATTTTATTTATCGATGATGGTCTTAATAATGTGGTATCTGCTAAGCAATTAGGGATAGTGGGAATTTATTTTACCACTGTGGAAGATTTAATTGAAGAATTAAGAAATTTAGGGATAATAATTAACTGAAAGAAAGTTTAGAATAATAAAATCTTTAAAAACTAGAAAAAAAAATTGATTTAAAGTATCAGCTAATCAATTAAAACAGTCTCGAGGCATGCATTTGCAATCTTTTTAAACGCCAACTCTACATTGTCTCCTGTTTTTGCTGATGTTTCTAAATATTCACCACCTAACCTTTTTGCTAAATCTTTTGCCTCTGCTTGATCAACTTGGCGTGTTAAATCTGATTTATTGCCCAAAATTATCATGGGAATTGATTTTTTTACGGTTTTTTTAATAGAACTTACCCAGCCAGGTAATTTAAGTAAAGAGGGTAAATTATCAAGTGCGAAGACGCCAAGGGCAGCATTACTTCCTTTAAAATAGATTGTTCTAAGCTTTGCGAACTGGGCTTGACCCCCAATATCCCACAATAATAATCTTATGTTTATATCATCGATTTTTACATCCTTAATAAGAAAATTTGTCCCAATTGTCTTGATTAAATTTTCCTCAAATCTGTCCTTAACATAACGAATTAATAGCGAGGTTTTACCAACACCACCCGCGCCATAAATACAAATCTTAAATTTATAACTTTCCTCTATATCAGAGATCGTGAAAACCCTTTTCAGTTATTTTAAATTGATATTGATTTTCTTTTTCTTTTAATATTTGATCTATTTCCCTATATATTTATATTTTTTTTCTATATAATACTTCGCTAGATATTATTTTAAATATTATTTAAAAAATAAAAGCTACTGGCTGACTCGATTCAATGCTTTCAAAAAGTATTAAATACGTTTTTGTATCGGATTTATTTCTCTTTATCTTTTTTTATAATCTCTTTAGTTTTTTCCTTTATCTTTTTCCCTTCCTTTACGATAAACTGTTCCGTTTTTTTGATCTCTTTCGTTATAAACTCTTCTGTTTTTTTAATTTCTTTCGTTAGAAATTCTTCAGTCTTTTTAACTTCTTCTTTAACCTTTTCTCCTGTCTTTTGCCCAATCCTGCCGATTTGTATCATGAACCATTCAGGTGAGCCAACTCCCTTGGCATACTCGTTCCATATATACATAAAGAAGCCCATAAACCCCAAGTAGCCTAATACGACGAAGACTATAATCACAATATTAAATTGATAAGGGAATAGTGGAATAAACATATAATGAACAAGAAATAAGCTTAAAGATACTTTTCCGAAGTAAATTAACATCCTCGTAAAAGAGTTGTCTATTTTCTTAATATCAATAAGATAGAAGCATACAGCAATAATTAAAAGAGCAGCACCTATGTTATAAAACATATTTCCTATTGTACCTCTTATTAAGAATGCAGGCATTCCCGGGAATTTATAATAATCTTGTTGATTCATAATTCTTAATAATCTTAAATGGGGATATTCTGATTCTACTAAAGTTTCTGGAGTATGTAATTGCCAACCAGTTATTACACCAACAACTACAAGAATAGTTCCCCATATTATAAATGTTTTAAATAATTGCCTGTATGCAACCTCACTTCCATCTATCATTGCCTCGAAAAGAAATTCACCGAATATTGTTGATAAAAAACATATAGCTAACCATGGTAGAAGTGTTATTTCAGGAGTAGGTGAAGTTATAATGAAATGTAAAACAAATATTAATAGACTTGAATCTTTCCCGATGTAAAGATACCATCGCAGGGTTGGCGAGATCAAAATAATTATTATCCCTAAAATTGCTCTAAGCCATTTCTTAAGTTTTAAAGCGTAATATGAAGCTATTTGGGAGAATCCTATAAACATTAGAATATTCCAACCCCAAAGATTTAATGGAAAAGGAATGTCAGGTCGCACAATACTTAATCCAATTATATTAAAGATCATTCCTATTACCATAATCGAAATTCCCCGAGAAAAAATTCGAGCTCGTATCACTTTCTCGGGAAGTTTTCCTGTTTTTTTTCGAATACTAAAAATTACACTGAGAGCACTAAGAAAGACAAACAATGAAGGTCCTAAAATATCTAAAACAGAAAGAACCATACCGCTTAGAAATTGCCAGTCTCGGTCGAACCATGTTTGCGTTGTGTGATAAATAATTATCATGATGATCGCAAAACCCTTCACGAGATCCAAGGAATTAATTCTTTGGGGGCTAGCATAATCCCGCATTTGTTCAACTGGTATATCTTCTTTCAAAACACTAATGAGATCTTGTGATTTGGTATCCTTTTCTAATATATTTTCAGATGACATTTTTACTAATAATAATAAATCGTTTTCCTATTAAAAATTTTAAAAAAAACATTAATATTTGCTGACTTTATTTGTTAATTATTTGATTTAAATTTTCAAAAAAGTTTGAGTCACAATTAATATTAATTGGATGTTCACTAATATATATATTTCAGATTAATAGAATTTTACAAAAATAGCAAAAAAATGACTCCAATAAATTATAAAGAGAAAGCTTTGAATATTCTCGATTTTAGATTAGTAGGCTTAGTTGGATCTATATTATTAATAGTTTCTGAGTTTTTACCCTGGTTTTCAGAATTTTCTTTATTTGATGCATATATTTTATATACGATTACAGCGGTAGAAGAATCATTTATATTTTTATTTCCATTAATTAGTGGTATCATTTGCTTAATAGCAAGTCTTTTAGTTATATCTAATCTTGAATACAAAATCAATTCAGTTATTATTACGCTAATTGGTTTAGGGTTTCTTAGCCTTTTTTTGGTTGATTTTATACCTGGGGAATTATTTTATCTATCAAAAGCAGGAATAGGATTTTATTTGTGTATTGCGGGATTTATGATAATGATTATAAATATAATGTTAATATTAATAGCAAAAGAATAGTTATTAGGAAGGTAATTAACTATTAATAAGGACAAGGAAGAAAATTCAAAGGCTGATAATAAACCAGATGTTGAATCTAGTTTTTATTATGCGTTAAGTCATGAAATTCGCAGAAAAATCATAAAAATTATCGGTGATAATGAATTTTCTTCTTTTACAAACCTAAAAAAAGCACTAAAAGTGAGCACTGGTACAATATATCATCATTTAGATTCTTTATCTCAATTAATCGAACAAGGAAAAAATAAAAAGTATTATCTTTCAGATTTAGGGATGCACGCATATACCTCTCTAAAAGAAAATATAGAAATAATCGAATCTTCAAAATTTTCTAAAGGAGAGTTTAACTCCCCTCTTTTAAAATTCCTCTTTGCTCTAACACCTATAAAATTTATTTCATTTGAAGAAAAGGACAAAAGATATAATACAATAATTTCGGCTGTAATTTTAATAATGGGAACAATTTTATGTGGTTTAAATGGATTTTATTCATTTTTACTGTTTTTTATTAAGACTCCAGAAGACATTTATAGATTACCGCTTATATCTCATGTAGTTTTTTCTATAATATTCATAGTTAATTTCCTAATTTATTTTTTACTCGTGGAAATTTTCTGTCGACTGTTTTATAGAAAAAAGGGAAATACATTTGACTTTTTTCTCTCTTTTCCTATTATATTATATCCGATGGTGATTTATTTATTAATTCATTTCATTTTGCTATCTACAGGATTGATTCAAATAACCTATATTAATTTCATAGACACGGTGTTGCTCATCTTTTTTCAAATTTTATCATTATGGCTTTTGACGTATAATTTAAAAGTGAGTAAGGGTTTGAAAATTGAAAGAGGCCTAATTATTGCCTTGTTGCTTCATTATGGCAGCTTTACTATCGTTCTGTTCTTATCTATTTAATTACTTCAAAATTATAGATTTTTTTAAGAATATCTCTAATTTCAGCAAACCGTTTCCGCGAGTAGTTAATGTCTTTCTCTTTTGTGGCTATAAAACAGGAAAAATGGATTTTATTAGGTTGATTTGATTCATTAAATGAAATGGGGGGAGTAACAAATTCAGGTATTTCCTTTAATAACTTAGGAATCATAAGATCTCTAATTTCATTAATAGTCTTGTCTCCTAAATATTCTAATTCGAGCCTTTTAAAAATAGAATGATGTTGAATCTCAAAGCTCTTGAAATCCAGAGAGTTAGAGTATTGATTAAGAA
>JAHQWS010000102.1 GCA_029856295.1 Promethearchaeia archaeon | reverse complement strand
AAAGATCAAAACTAAGTCAATTTGTAAACAAATTTTCTAAATTAATTTATTATTCCACATTAGTTTGTTATAAAAACTAGCAATGGGTTAAAAATCATAGATAGTTCGCCCATTTATAGTTTAGGTTCATAAGCATATGTCTAAATAAATTAATAATTTAATTAACTATGCCGAATCTTATATCTTAGAACAGTAATTAGGAATTAAAAAGATTTTACCTTAAATTTTTATATCTCTTAAGAAATAAGATAGAATGTGAAGGGATAGCTGATGTTTTTCCCCTGTCGTTCAGATAGGTCTATCGGGGTCCTTAACACGAGATCCTGTATATTAAATCATTTTCCCTGCTATTTTTACAATATTATGAAAAATATTTGATTTTAAAAATTGTGCAATGCAATATATAAAAAATCAATTTGTGTGTAAAAAGTAAAAAAAAATCTCTTATGTTTATAATTAACTTTAAATTTACAAACTCTTACTAGGTTTTTATAAAGAGTTTTGGTAGAGAAGAGTATTTTTTCGAATGTGGTAAATTTTCAAAAAACGAAAATTTTGTAAAAAAAAAACCGGTTCAAAAAAAGTGGTTCAAATAAAAAAAGACATGCCAGAAAATAAGTTCATTGAAAACCCTGAGGATACGCCAGAGGAAGAGCACATAGAAATAACTGAGGAAATGAAGCAGTATGAACAGGAAACAGGGCGCTATGCTATTTGGCGTAGAGTTGTAACCGAAGGATTTAAAAAATGGCAAAAGGGAGAAAAAGTCTACAATCGAGATAAGGAACGTATTTCTTTATACATTTCCGAAGTTACCAAAACGAAATGGACTGACTTTCTTGAGAATAGTAATTACACAACGATTTCAAAGCTCATAAGAGAGAGTGTGCGGCAATTTATCGAGGAAAGTAACAATAAAATTAGTACGGGCACGGTTTCAAATATCTCGCACGCCCTTAAGGAGCCTTTAACTTCGATAAAAGGGTATTCTCAATTACTTCTTGAGACTCATAAGGAGAATCTTTCAGAGGAGGTTTTATCAACCGTCAAGAATATATTTGAACAGAGCATCCACCTTGAGAATAAGATTATCTCTTTTTTGGACAATATTAAGGAACAGAGCACGAGTTATGATATCCTTTTGATAGAAGATGATGTGGCTACAATACATTTAATTACGAGTTTTTTTGAGAGTAAGGGCTTTATTTGTAAAGGGATTCAAAGTGGAAACAAGGGATTAGAAGAATTAAAATACAATCCAGAACGCCCTCAGTTAATCTTACTTGACATAATTTTACCTGATATACGTGGATATGACATTTGTAAATCGCTCAAGTCAGATGATTTATATAAAGACATTCCGGTGTATTTCTTAACAGCGATTTCTGGTTCTGAAGTTGAGAGTCGATTAGAAGAGACAGGAGCTAATGGCTACATTTTGAAACCGTTTAATTTTTCTGATTTTGATTTTCTTTTTGACATTCTAGTCAAGAGAAAGTGAACTTTTTTTTACCCCAAATTTTCAAACCTTATTTTGAGATTTTTGATTATTAAAAACCTATTAAACTTCTCACTAAAGTTTATAACAGTAATTTTTTACAAATTATTTAAAAATAACTCAATATTCTATAAATTTGAAGAAATTTTGATAAATTTTGATAAAAAATTGATTTTTTGATAAAATTTTTTTGAGAATACTATCTAGAATTTTGGTGAAAAAATGGCCAATTCAAACGACTACGACCCTGACGCAGAAGAAATAGAAAAAACAGATGAGATGATTGAATATGAACAGGAAACAGGGAAATATGCAGTGTGGCGTGGACTCATAACTGAGGGCTTTAAAAAGTGGAAAGACGGAGAGAAAGTTTATGATAGGGATAAGGAACGGATTTCATTATATATTTCAGAGGAAACTAAAGAAAAATGGAACGAATATAAAAAAAAGCACGATTATTCCACTATTTCGAAGCTAATTAGAGAAAGCGTAAACAAGTTTATTGATAAATCATCTGGTTCAGTCAGTAATAGTTTACTTAAAATGGATCCTCAAATAGTATCTAATATTTCACATGCGTTAAAGGAGCCGCTCACCACCATAAAGGGATTTTCTCAACTACTCCTTGAAAATTATAAAAGTGAATTGAATGATGAGGTTCTCGCAACGATTAAAAATATATTTGATCAGAGCATACTTCTTGAGAACAAGATTGTCAATATTTTAGACGATATTAAAGTCGAAGCCTCGGAGTATGATGTGCTCTTAATTGAGGATGATCTTCCTACGATTCGACTAATAAAGAGTTTTTTTGAAAGTAGAGGGGTAATTTGTAAGGGCGCCATCAGCGGGACGAAAGGTTATGAGGAATTAAATAATTCCAGTCCTAAATTAATTTTATTAGATATTATTCTACCAGATGTGAGTGGGTATGAGCTTTGCAAAAGGATTAAAGAAGAAGATGCATATAAAGATATTCCGCTTTATTTTTTAACTGCCATTCCTGAATCTGAGGTAGAAAAGAAATTGGAAGAGACCGGCGCTGATGGATATATTTTAAAACCTTTTGACTTTTCCGATTTTGAGATTGTGTTTAAGACTTTACAAATCTCCTAAAAGTAAGTTAAATTTCGCTTTATTTTTTACTGGTTTTCATGAGATTTATTCTTGTTAAAAGAATTATTAATTAAATCAGGAGACCATATTTTAAAAAAAGGAAAGCGGGCTATGAGGGAATTGAACCCCCGACCTGCCGGTTAAGAGCCGGTTGCGCTACCTGACTGCGCCAATAGCCCATGTATTCGTTCTATTATAGTTATTAAACCATTAAGGAGCGCAGATGGAGGGACTCGAACCCCCGAGCGCTAACGCGCACCAGCTCTCAAGGCTGGCGTCTTACCAACTAGGCTACATCTGCTTTTGAATTAGAGTGTTTTATTAAATCTATACTTAATGGTAATGATATTAAAAAATCTGTTTTTATATATTATTTTTACGAATTCTCCATAATTAGTCATATTTATATCATGTTATCTTTTAAAAAATAAAAGTTATCCATCAAATACATGTTTTTGGTATTCCGCTCTCGACCTATTAAAGAATGAAATAGTTTAGCGAAAACTATAAATTTTTTGCTTCATTAACGAAAATTATGAGTTCAGCTAAAGATTTTCGTTATCTCATCCCAGAAAGGATATTTAAAGAGATTACAGGAAAAGCGAAAGACGAGTTCCCTAATATTATTCATGGTTGGCTATTTGCAGAGCGTAAGGAGAATTTTGGAATTGTAAATAACTTTAATATGAATAATGATTTACGAAAAACTAAGACACATGTAAAACCAAGAAGTTGGATGCGATATAAGAAATCTAAAATCTATAATATGCGCAAATTTAAGCAAGAGCCACCTTTTCCAGACATAGTGTGGCAATGGCACAGTCATCCATCTGGAAATGAAAAGCTCCATGCTATCGATAAGCGCATTTTAAAATATCTGTCCAATGGTGTGATGATAATTGTGATTCCTGCCCAACCCGATAAGGAACAAAAGGCTCATCTAGTAGGTTGGTATTACGATAAACGTTATACTAAGAAACCGATAATCGAAAAGATGGTTTTTGAGATAATTTCTGAATAAATTTAATCTAAATTTTCTCAACTCTTTTTCTTTTATATTTTGTCCTTAAAAATTTATGAAAAAGTATTAAAATTTTCATTTGTTATATTCAAAATATAAGGTAATTAGCCTTTTTCAAAAATTTGCAAGCGTCGCTTAGCTTGGTAGAGCGTAATCAACGTGCCTAAAGCGCCGGATTGCTAATCCGGTGTCCGAATGGATCCGTGGGTTCGAATCCCACCGCTTGCGTTTTATTATATAGGTCAATACCTTGGAAGTAAGAGCCCGTGGTCTAGTGGTTATGACGATGCGCTTACACCGCATAGGTCGGGAGTTCAATCCTCCCCGGGCTCATTATTCTCATTTTTGATGCCTCATTCTAATGATTTTTGGATTCTTTCATGTCTTATGGCACTTAGTTTACAATTTCTCAGGTATTTTCCAATATGAGCTATGATACCGGGAGCGTCGGTACCTTTTTTTAAAATGACAATATTTTCTAGAAATCCATGCCGTTCAACTGAGATAATATCTCTAAGGTGCCCCCTCTTAATAAGTGCTTTTTTAAATTGGTTTTTCGTTGCCCCGCTCACAAATATTCCTTCGAGTTTTTCGCTCATAATTTTTTGATATAGACGTAAATATGAATCACTTAATCTTCCTTGGAGTTGATGTTTTTCGGCATCGGTTTCCGTAATTTTAACCTCTACTGGAAAATGATCAATTAAATCATAGGCCTTAATAATTTCTCGTATAGATCGCTTTTTTCCAGTGCATAATTGATCCCTCATAATATTTAAAGTTAACAAAACATCTACTTTTGGATTCAATATTGCACAATCAACAAAAATCCCGAAGCCAAACTTTCCGACATCAACTAGCGTTCCCTTATACATTTTTCCTACTTGAACATCCTTAAATTCGGTAACAGAGCCGATTTCCTTTTTTATTAAATTAAGGACGAATATTTCCTCAGGACCGCTAATCACTATTTCGAATCTATTATCAAACTTTCTTAGCTTTTTAATATTTATAGAGGTTTTAGAAAACCCTTTTGCTATTTCGTTTAAATATTTTAAATATCTTATATGTACATCTTTCTCTTGCGATTTAGTGGTAATATTATATATTTTATCGAAAAGAACCAAAGTTTTCATAAATAAATATCAAACGCCAAAGTAATTTGAAGAATTAATCTCTATAATATCACAAACGTAAAAAATTTTTCCTCTCTTCTCATTTAAAATATCTTTGTTCTAACAAATTTTAAATTATAAAATTTTTATTTTGTAACAATAAGAAAAACAAGTATTAAATGATGGAAAAAACATGGATCAAGAGAAATTTAATCGTGTTGTAGATGGTCTAAAGGAATATAAAGGAGTAAAGTCCGTATATCTTTTAAACGACCAAGGAGAAGTCATTTTTAAATCTGGTGAAGCTTCAATAACTAATGAAGAAGGAATGGCAATTCTTAAGTCATGGAAAGAGAAAGAACCATCTCTAACCTATCAAAATTCCAGATTTGCGATTTTAAAAAATGATGATATACAATTAGCAGCGAAAAATATAGCTGGAGGGAAAGGTAATGTTGCCGGTTCAATCACTAAAGAAGGAGATTATCTTGTAATTCATACGGACCCTGAAACAGGTTTGATTTTATTAGAATGGTCAATTTTAGTTAATAAATTAGCCTGGTCGTAAAAACCGTCCTTTATGGTATTTTAGTTAAGTAAAATAAGAAAATTAATAGAGATTTTAACCTTAAAGTTAAAATTAATATTTTCCCTTTTTTCACTCTTTATTGTTTTTTACGAGACTTCGATTGATTTCGCAAATTGGTATTGGCAAGTCTAAAATATTAGGTGGTTTTAAATTATTTTAAAAAAATATAAATTTAGTCATTTATTGTGAATATAGATAATCCTTTTAACGCCCATAACTTGTTCGTTTGCTTTCATTTCATATCAGGCAACACCCTACGTTCTGGTCTTGCTTCTCTGCGTTCAGCTCAAGAAAGGATAGCTCACAGATAGAAACAAGAGAAAGTTAGAACTTTTAATATATATCTGAAAAAAGATTATTATGATTGTTGTTGATGAAGAGTTATACCAGAAATTAGACAACTTAGAAATAGGAGAAATTGAAAGTAAAGAGCTAAAAGAATTTAAACGATCTTTTAAGTGTTATTTTTCTCCTAAATCTGATTAAGTATCATATAAGCAATTATTTACCTTCTTTTTTTTCTTTCTTTATTTTCTAAATAGTTAAGAGTTTTCCAATTTATTCCAGAAGTAAATCTAAGAGAGAAGAATAAATAAAGAGAGAAATTACAAAAAATAAAGAAAGTTTAGAGTTTTTAACTACCTTTAAAAATAAAAAAAACAAAAAGCAAATTTAACTTCCTTTAAAATTAGTATATTTTAAATAGAAATCTCTTTATAAATAAATGTGAATGAAACGATAAGAATAATTTACATACAACCCACGATATTTTATGGAGAAATAGATTTCTGCACAGAACCATTTTTAAGAATATCAAATTACTTAAATGTTAATAGATCTAAATTGAATGGGTATATTTTAGAAGAATATTTGGACTTCAGAGTTGAAGATATCCCTAATTATACTCCCAAAAATATAACTAAATATAGAGAATCTCTGAAAAAGTTTCTAAATAATGTTTACATTCGATTTCCTTTCGATGTTGTAGCAATTTCATGTTATACCTCTTTTTCGTATCTCAATTCTCTTGAAGTTGCCAAGATGATAAAGCACTTTATTAATCCTCTATGTTCTATAGTAGTAGGAGGGGTTCATACTACAATTAATCCTGATGATTTTTATCCTGAAAATATTCCTTCTTACTTTAATGAGTTTTATCACGAAGAGACAACGCCCATTGATTATATTATAATTGATGAAGGAGAGATCCCTTTTTTTCATTTTATACAGAATTTATTAAACAAAACATTAAAAAAAAGAAAAAACTTAAGAGAAAGACCTATTATCTTAGAAAGAGAACTTTTGGAAAACTTGGATACTCTCCCTACGCTTAATTTAGAATTATTTAGAAAATATGCCTCTTCTATCGAGAAATTAAAACATTTTCATATTCTATTCAATAGAGGGTGTGCTTTTCGATGCAGATTCTGCAATAATTCTGAAACATACATAAAAGGAACTAGAATGATCCGACATAGATCATTAGAAAATTGCATAGCAGATTTAAAGACCATAATAAATACAGATTGGTTAAAGATTGAGCATTTATTTATTGCAGATCCTATCTTTTTTTCAAAAAGGAGTAGAAAAAGAAAGTTTTTTGAAGAATTGGATAAAATTTACCATAACATCTCTTTTAGAATATATGTTTTTGAGCGAATAGAAACATGTTCTATAGATGATCTAAAACTCTATAAAAAATATAACATAATACCCGGTTTTGGTTTGGAATCTTGTTCTAAAAAACTGTTATATCGTATGGGAAAAATTAGTGGTAAAAATACTACACAAATAAAGAAAGGAATCGACAATTATTTAAAAAAAACAATAGAAATTATTAAAATTTCTAATAAAATTGATTTACCTATTAATTTTTTCTATTTATTAGGAATGCCCGGAACAGATCAAGAATCATTAAATGAAAGTTGGTCGTTTTTTTTTGAAAAGACAAGAGATAAAGATATCTTAATAGAGCAATATAATATTAATCTGCAATTTTATAAATATTCCCTTTTTCCTGGTAATACAATTTATGATAAAGGAGAAGAGATGTTTGGAGCAAAATATTATTATAGGGAATGGTGGAAAATATTTGACAAAAATCAAGTGTTTTATTCATTGGTGTTTGACCCAAGCGAAGAATTGTCATGCTTAGAAATAACTAATAAATTAAATGACTTTGTTTCCAATATATTTAAAATTCAACATAAAAGGAGAAATCCTTTTTATTTGGCTAGATTTATAATTTTTTTAAGGAACGTATTTAAGACAATTATTAAGTTATAT
>JAHQWS010000101.1 GCA_029856295.1 Promethearchaeia archaeon | reverse complement strand
AATATAAACAGTGAATTCTATAATATTGTTAGAGGCAAACAAACATGAATCCTATTATCGCCTTGTCCCATTTTCATCGAAAAATTGGGCCTTTAGTGTTCTATTCGTATCTCAAAAATTTGCTAAGCAACGAGATATCTGCTGTTTTAACTGGTCTCATGGATCAACCGCGTAGCCAAAGTTTTTTTATTCATGCGTTTGAAAATTTTACTTCTTTAAATTATTATTTTGAAATTCAATCTATTAGAGCTCGTGGAGGTAAAGAAATGCTGATGGTCTCGGTAATCTTTGAGCAACCAACTACCCCAGAGAATGAACAAAAAGTCTCATCACTGCTCCAGGAATTTTCTAAAAGTTTGCAATCACACAAGCAAATTTATACTGCTTTTTCTAGAGATGAGTTAAACAAGTTTGATGATAAAGAGAAGGAGGATATTATAAACAATTACGCTTTGGTAAAATTATGGGTTAAAGAGTTATATTGGGCAGTTGTTGAGAGTACCAGGGAAAGAACTGAAGAAGAAATAATTGCTCTTTTATTGAGTAAAAAGCATATCTATGACACACTCCAAGAATTATCAGAAGGAGTGCTTACATTGGAAGAATTAAAAGAATGGTTTATTGAAAGATTTCTGGAAAATAATTTTGATGATATGATAGCCACTCTCCTTGATGAGCAGTTAGTTTTTATAAATCAGATTGGGCGAGTCGAAAAATACATCATCTTATTAAAGGAAGTTGTCATAGAAAGAATACCTCCGGACAGTGTAATTGAATTCTTCGATGAAATACCTGAATTAATAGATATATTACTCTCGAAAGTTCAAGAATATTTTAATAGATATGAAACTAAAACTGAGGAAGAGTTAAAAGAAGACGCTAAAGAATTATATCAAATCATGGCTGATCCGAAAACATATAACCTTCTTTCAAAATTGAGAGAAGGCCTTATCCAAAGGGACAAATTACCACAACTTGTCTCAAAAAAAACATTAGATAATTTAATCGAAACTATTGAGTTTTTAAAAGAACGTGATGTGATTGAAGAACTCAGCTACAATAACGAGCGATATATTGTATTAAAATCAAATATCCAAATCACCACTGCATTTCCAGAATATCTAAGAAAAAAATCCCCTAAAGAATAGAAATTACTTTAAACAAGAATAATTGATATGAAAGACTCAAAAAAGGCAATACTTTTTCTGATATTATTTGCTCCCTTTGTTTTGTCTTATTTCGTTTTTAAAATAATCTATTTGTATTTATTAAGTAAAAATCGGACTAGATATATTTTAAAATCAAATTATCATATTTTATAATTAAAATATGTGATTTTTAAATGACACACGAAAAATATAAAGATAGGTATTATTCCGAGGAGAAGTACAAGGCTGTCAAGGGTTCATTTATTTGTGGGTTGGTTTTTCTTTTTGTTGCTATTCTTTCACTATATTTCTTAAGAGTTGGGATTCCTTTCTTAGGACTTAGGAATTGGGGGTTTTGGTTATTCATTCCTGCTTTTTTTATTCTTCTTGGAGCTTTTCATCAGTTTTATACGAATAATAAATACAAGAAAGCTGTTTTAAGATCGCTTACGGATCGAGGAAATCAAGGTACATATAAACTCGAGCACATAGCTCTCGAAGTAGGAATTAAACCTAAAGACTTACTACGTGTGCTTGCAGATTTAAGAGATAGTGGAAAAATCATATATCGGTTTAACGCTGATACTGGAGAGATTGAATTAGGCCAAAAAATTGATTATGTACCTTCTACCGAATTTGTAACTCCAGCGAAAAAAATCGAGGCGCCCTTACCATCAACAAATAAAAATTTTTGTATCTATTGTGGCCATCAACTTGAACGAGATGCTCAATTTTGCCCAAGCTGTGGCTCAAAACTCTCATAATTAAAAATTCTCTTTTTTTTTATAATGTTTCAAGCTGAAACTAAATGGTCCCTCTTATTTTAAAAGTATCCTTTTAATTCTTTAAAAATTTTCAATAAATACTAAATAAAGTAAATTAAAATTTCTATGATTATTAAAGAAGATTTACAAGAAGCAAAAGAACGAATGGCTGCTTGGTGGGATCATGAAACTACTGATAGACCTGTTATATCGTATAATATATTGGAAGGTCCGGGTTCAGAAAAGGCGGTTATTGCATCAAGTGCCTTAAATTTTGAGTTATGCAAGAAATGGGATGGTATCGAACCTATTCTTGATACTTTCGAAAGTCACAGTGATGGATTAGTTTATGGTGGTGAATGTATTCCCTCCTATTTTCCAAACTATGGACCTGGCATAATGGCCTCAGTCTTAGGTGTTATTCCAGAATATAAATCGGGAACAATGTGGTATCATAGACCTACCGAAGTCAAGGATATTATTTCCGTTCTTGAAAGTGCAAAATTAAACGACAATAATGAATGGTATATGAGATTAAAGCGGACAACGGAAATCGCGGCAAAACGAGGCGCGAAAAATAATTATTGTGTTTCTATGACGGATTTAGGAGGAATATTAGACATATTAGTATCATTTCTTGGACCACAAACCATCATAATTCAAATGAGAAGGAACCCTGAATTAATAGATACTTGCCGTGCGATAATCATGGAAAAATATTTGAAAGTATATGATGAATTGCAAGACATTATAAATAAACACGTGGACGGATGTAATACTTGGTTAAATTTATGGTCTCCTAAAAAGTACTATACAATGCAGTGTGACTTCAGCGTAATGCTTAATCCAAAATATTTCGAAAGATTCGTGCTCCCCGACCTGAAAGAACAGGCGGAACATATGGATTATTCGATATATCATTTAGATGGCCCAGAAGAAATAAAATATCTTGATGATATTTTAAAAATAACAGATGGCATTCAATGGGTACCAGGTCTGAAGCCTGGAGTGCCTCAAGACGGAGAAGATGAGTGGATGCCTCTCTATAAAAAAATTCAAAAAGCAGGTAAAAATATTCATATGATGATTTTTGACCACCCTGTTATTCCTCATGTGTATAAAAAATTAGATGCTAAAGGATTATTTGTGTATACAGTTTATATGTCGAGCGCTCAAGCAGATTGTTATTTACCTGAATTTATGGGGGGAAATGGAGGGAAAGTTGTTTCCGATATATTAACTTGGCTAAAAAAAAGTGGTCAGAGTACTTTAAACAAGACTCAACTACGAGAATACTTAGCAGCAAACAACCTTGAAATGCATAAAGACCTCAAAAATCAAGTATTTAAAGAGGTTCGAAAATGCCTCAAAGGGTATAAATTGACTATTCTCTAAAGCAGTTTTATACGTTTACTACTTTTTTTCTAATTAAGTGCTATATTTTATAACCATACTAAAATTACTAGTAAACTGAATACTATTATTATCAGAATTAGTACAGACAAATTATGTCAAAATCCTTTGGATTCTTCCTTAAATTTAGCCTTAGATAAAGTATCTGCTAAACTCATTTTTTTTTATAATTTTTTTGTTAGATTTATAGAAAATATCAAAAATAACTGTATATAAATTTACCTTATTAAACCAAAGTTGATATTAGGTTTCAGCAATATATTTTGTTTATTATAGTTTTTTTTCCATCATTCTATAAAAATAAGAATAATTTTCTTGGTTATCAGTCTGATGCTTTATTTTATACTCTAGTTTTAAATAAGTTTCAAATTGATCAAGAGGATATTTATAAGAAATGAATATTGCCTCACTTTTGGCCGTCTTAAATACGTGATGTAAAAAACTTTGCATAGTAGGGAGCGAATATATGTAAATAAAATCATAATTTTTTAAATTTAGGGTAAATAAATCTCCCCTTTTTATTTTTATTTTCCTCAAATATTTATTTTTGTACTTTTTCTCCTTTTTCAATAATTCTTTGTGTTCTAAAGCCTCTTTTACTAGATCTGGATTGATTTCGTAGCCAATTGATAAGATTCCATAATTTAATCCTGCATATATAACAACTCGCCCATCTCCAGATCCTAGGTCAATTAATTTTTGTTTCGAATCTTTTTTCAATCCGAACTTAGTCTGAAGCGTTTCTAATGTTTTTATAATATGGTCTTCTGGAGTTTCCAAATATGGTAAGGCCAACTCCGAATGCATAATATAATCTTTTCCAAGTTTCATGGATTATAGGAATGATGGACTAATTAGATTATCTTGGTCCTCTCCGGACGTTCCTTCAAGATGCCAGCCGAATAAAAGAAGAGCTGAATCATTAATTATAAGTAAATCTTCAATCATATTAAGTTACATATTTCTTATAAAAATAAAAGAATTATTCAACTAAATGAAATTTATTAAGGAATCCAAATATCCTTCTGGTTTTTCATAACCGAGTAAATTAAGTATTGTAGAGGCGACATTGCCTAACGATGGGCCTTGAAGATTTTCATTAATTTTGTACTTATTAGCTACGTGGTACATATTGTAATAACCAGAGTCCATAATCGCAAACATTACTGGATTTAACGTATGAGCTGTTTCGTATTGTTCCATTTCGTCAATATTTCCATGATCTGCGGTAACTATTGTGACCCCGCCTAATCCATTCACAACTTCCACAATACCTTTAACGCATTTATCAACCGTTTCAGCTGCAATGATAGCAGCATCTATATCCCCTGTATGGCCAACCATATCACCATTCGCAAAATTTACCCTTAAAAATTTATAATTACCTGATAAAATTGCCTTTTCTAATTGTTCTTTAACTTCATACGCTTTCATTTCAGGATGTTCTCTAATAGTTTCTGAAGGATCCGATTTGACTTCTACACAATCTTCTCCCGGAATGGAGATATCTCGATTCCCCTTATAAAAATAAGAGATATGCCCAAATTTATGAGTTTCTGCTATTGCATATTGTTTTATTCCCTCGGCTGATAAATAATCTGATATAGTGTTATATATTTTGGGTGGATCTATGAAATAGTTTTTTGGAATCATAAGTTTATCGTCATATTGCATTAAACCATAATAATGCACTTTGGGGTCACATTTTTTTTCAAATTCTGAAAAAGCTTCCTCATCAAATGCTCTTGAAATTTGAATGGCTCTATCTCCTCGAAAATTGAAATAAATTACAGCATCCCCATCTTCAATTTGTCCGATAGGAAATTGAAATTCATTGACGATCACGAATGAGGGTAAATATTGATCAATCATATCGAGATCAATAATTCTAGCTTGACTTACAGCTTCTCTAGCAGTAAAGAAATACCCTTTATAACCCGGAAATCTCTCTGGAATTCCGCAAACATGAGCTTCCCAACCTCTTCTGACCACATTCCAGTCTGAATTATATCTATCCATAGTAACTCTCATCCTACCACCTCCAGATGCTATTTTATAATCAAATTCTCCTGCGGTCATAATATTGTTAAGCACTCTTTCTAATTCTTCAATATATAAAGTAGCCGATTGAGGAGGAACATCTCTTCCATCAAGCAGAGTATGAATTCTTACTTTTTTAATGTTAGAATCTAACAATCCATATAACATACCTAACAAATGGGAGATATGGCTATGAACATATCCATCAGATAATAAACCTATGAAATGTAGTGTTTTACCATTTTCATTTATGTAATTAATAAGTTTTAACCATTTATGGTTATTAAATAAAGCCTTACTGTCAATTGCTTCCTTTGCTAAACGTGCCCTTTGCTTAACAACATTACCGGCTCCAAAAGCATTATGTCCCACCTCACTATTTCCCATCTCTTCATCCGAAGGTAATCCTACAGCAGTCCCATGTGCCCTAAGTTCCGTATATAAATTCATCTTAATACAATCTTGCTTTAGTTTATCCAAAAATGAAGTATTTGCCAAATAGAAAGCATTATTGTTATTTTCTTTTCCGATACCTATTCCATCCATTATGACTAAAACGATAGGACCATCATGACCAGAAAATCTTGCTAATTTTTTAAGATTTAAGCTTGACATTCAAGTTCCCTCTTTTATTATTCTCATATCCAAACATTATATAATAGTACAAAGGTTTGTTAAAATAATTTTGATTTGAAAAAATAATGACTAAAAATAGATTAAGCAAACATACTTAGATAAAATTAATTATATAATAGTCTATTCCATAATAGAATATTTTTTCTTTTTTATCATAACAACAATAATAGATACAACTGCTAAAATTATAAACCCAATAAAGAAATTTCCCATAGGGATAACTCTCAAAGTGTTTTCCACTTTTACTAAAACGATTTCTTCTTTATTTTCATATAATTCTGAAAGCAAAACTCCCCTTGTATCATATTCAAGAATCCGATTATAGTCTGTTTCTCTTATAGTGACTCTATGACCTTCTACTAAATAATTTGAGGGTAAATCCTCACTAGCTTCTGCTAGATATTCATTTACCGGTGTTGGTAAAAAGATATTATCATCATAGTTACTAGGATTATCATATACTTGTTCATATATAATCGTGCCATCTTCATCCCAATCCTTTTGATAATCCCAAAACTCTACGGTTACAAACCAACCATCGTCATTATCTTCTACATTTTGTATAACTCTACGGGTTTTATCACCATTTTCGAAGGCTGGTTCAAATCCGAAGACACGTTCAAACTCGTATTTGTTTAGCTCTGTTATCTCCCATGTAAATGAATCGTCTTCTTCGAGATCAAATTTATAATCTTGTGCATAAACCTCTATACTCAAAAACATTGTAGAAATGGTTACTAAGAGGAAACAGAGAAAGAATAATTTCTTATATTTCAACTTCTAATTGATTTATTATATTATTATTTTTAATAATCTAAATTTCTAAAGAATTATAAATATTTTTTTTAACAGTATGTCTAATTATTTATATTAATAATTTCCTTATTGTTATTTATCACTTTTATACAAAAATAAGGTAAAATATATGAAAGGTGAAGAAATTTGTTTTATGTCTGCTTCAAAAATGGCGGAAAAGATAAAAACTCAAGAATTAACCTCATTAGAGATTACTGAGACAATTATAGAAAGAATAGAAAAGATTAATCCAATAATTAATGCGTATTGTACTCCTACCTTTGAATTAGCAAGAGAAATGGCAAACTTAGCAGATGAGAGAGTAAAAAAAGGTGAAAAACTACCTCCTTTAAATGGAATTCCTACAAATATAAAAGATTTAATGCAGATTGGAGGAATTAAAACAACTTTTGGATGTAAGTTCTATGAAAATTATATTTCAGAAGATGATGAAGTAGCAGTGAAAAGACTCAGGGATGCTGGAGCAGTATTTTTAGGAAAAACGAACACACCCGCTTATGGGCATCTTGCAATAACAGATAATATGATTTTTGGCACTACATTAAATCCTTGGAATTTGGATAGAACTTCTGGAGGTTCAAGTGGTGGTGCTGGAGCTGCAATAGTGGCAGGATTAGGATCTTTAGCACTCGGTTCAGATGGAGGGGGTTCAATTCGCATACCCGCTTGCTTTTGTGGAATATATGGCATAAAACCATCATTTGGACGGATTCCAAGAAATCTGCACGGCACTATTGCATGGGCTACTTTCGATCACTATGGACCTTTAACTCGTTATGTTGAGGATGCGGCATTAATGTTAGATGCCATGAAAGGGCCTGATG
>JAHQWS010000100.1 GCA_029856295.1 Promethearchaeia archaeon | reverse complement strand
TCTTTAAAGTTAAGCTTTTTTATGATAGTACTATTCTTATGAAAAACATGACAAAATGATTAAATACTTAGATTTGAAAAGATTAAATTATTTTCTTTAAATAAAGTTAACTTGTACTTAATAAACGAACAATTATCAATCTTAAAAAATCAATATATAAATAGTTAGACGTTTAACATATTATTAATTAATGTTTAATTCTTTATTTCTATTTTCCTGAAAGATAAACATTAAATAGTAAAAAACTAGAATTATAATATATAAAAGAGGTTGTCTACTATTTGTCAATGGTGTTTTAAACATGGTGCAGGCAAAAAATGGTACCTAAATGCAAAGAATTATTATGCTGATCAGATTAGTTCAGAACCAGAAATGAGAAGTTATTTAGAAGAACAATGGAAAAGTATGGAAAACTTGTTTATCCGAAAAATCAAAGGCTTTTCTTCGGTTGGGTTAGGCTACAAAATGCAAATGCCAATTATAGGAAAAGTTATACGCAAAACGGCTGAAGGGATGATTCATTCTGAAAAAAAGCATAGAAATCCCGCTCGAGGTGATGGGCATTTTGGACAGGCAATTCCTTTAGAAGATGCTCAAATGATATTATCTGAGCTGGCGGCGGAACCTATAATTGAGAACTACTGTTTGTGCAGATATATGCAAAGAGGTACGAAAGAATCCGTTTGTATTAATTTTGGGATGCTTTCTGAGATTATTGAAAAAATCCCAAGATATATCCCGAAGAATCGAGTGGTTAGAATCGATCGCGAAACAGCTATGGAACGATTGGAAGAGCATAATAAAAAAGGATATATTGCGTCTGTTTGGTTTCAGCCGGTGCCGTATATAAATGCAATTTGTTCGTGCGAAAGCCCCGAGTGTGGGGGACTTCGTCTTAGAAATGATTTTAATTTGAACGCCTTCTATAAAGCGGAATATATTATCCAATTAGATCAAGATAAATGTCAAGGTTGCAAGGAATGCGTTTCAATGTGCCAATTTAGCGCTTTACGTTATATCCCTTCGCAAAAACGAGTTATCGTAGATTATGATAAGTGTTTTGGGTGTGGTGTGTGTCGTCATGCATGTAAAAACGATGCGCTAAAACTTATCCCCAGAGAAGAATATCCCGGGTGGGATGGAACATACTAGGTGATGATATGAGTAAAGCTAAAGGGAGATCAAAAATGAAAAAAACTAAAATTAAAATCGATTATACTAAATGTGGGGACAAGGGAGGAATCGACCCTCGAGAATGCACAATATGTCTTAAAGTCTGCGATCCATGCGTTTTTTTAATGCATAACGTACTGGGGGTTGAAGAAGAAGATCCGAAAGATCCCCAAGTATGGCGAATAACACCCGTTTGGCCTTCAACTTGTATGCGCTGTATGAAATGCGTTGAAGTTTGCCCTGAAAAAGCCATAACTGTAAAATGGTAATTTTAAACACTACCAAAAATTTTTTTTTTTAATTTAGAAAACATTTATAGCTTGAATGTTCAAGCTGATTTCATTTATTTTGAATAAATCTATAGAATTTATTCAAATTAAAGAATTCTATTTAGACTTTTCGTATAAATATTTTGCCATTTTATAAAAAGATTCTTTTACATTATCGCCCGTTAAGGCAGATGTTTCAATATATTCTAAATTTAGTTCGTTAGCCAAACCAGAAACTTCTTTTTTAGCTATCTTTCTCTCTTCAACTTTGTCACTTTTATTTCCTAAAATAAATCCAATTAGCTGTTCTTCAATATCAACATGTTTTTTAATATCCTTGTACCATTTTCTAATGTCATTGAAACTTTTTGGATTAGTCAAATCAAATACTAAAAGAACTCCTCTGGCGCCTTTATAAAATGCGGACCTCATTGTTCCAAACTTCGACTGTCCCGCAATATCCCAAATCACTAATTGTATGTTAGATTTTTTAACACGAATAATTTTATCTTTTACGTTTATCCCAATTGAGGGAATATATTTTCTATCAAAGGCGCTCTCTGTAAATCGAAGTATGGTGCTTGTCTTCCCTACCGTAGGATCACCACAGACTATGATTTTAAATTGGTAATCGATTTTGCCTTTATTATCAATATATTCTTCAGGAAAAGCTTCTGATTCTTGAAGGGTGGTTTCCTTAATTCGCAAATTGTTCAAAATTTCTAAGACTTTTATGGAGAGATTCTTTATTTCCTTATGGATCTTCTCTCTATTAGCTTTTAATTCTTCAATTTCAACGATGTTCTGAGCTACTTCATTAAAATCGTGATTAAAATATTCCATGCCTTTATAAAATACGATATCATCAACCTCATTAAATAATAATGTAATTGCCGCTTGCCCAACTCCTCCGCGGCGATCATCATCTTTGAACTGTATGTATTTAATTAATCCTTTTAAACCAATAGAGGGAAATGGAATGATGGCAATTGATTCTGGAATTAATCCTTGTTCAGCAGTTAGAAGAGTTATTGCTTTTATGCTAACATGAGTTAAAAGGTCATCAGATAAATCAGCAGGTTCCCAAATTTGGGGATTTGGTCCTATTTTTTCGTCAACTTCAGTATAAACGATGCCGTATACAAGAGATTCGTCCATATTAAAATTTTTTCCGGTAAATTCCTATTCATTGAATTATTAAATAGTGAACAATAACTCCATTTGAGAAATATTGTTACTCTATAGCAATAATAGTTTACTTTCTTTTAACTTCTTGTGTTTTTCCTAATGAGAATATTAACAATTATATTACCTAATTTTAAATAATTTTTGAATCAGATTAAATCTCATTTTTATCCAAAAATGTCTTATTTTACCATATTAGAATATCTTTCTAAATGATAAAGAAGTATAAAATAGAGAGTAATTTAATCAATCCTTTATTATTTCGAGCAAGGAAATGATTCTGTAAATTTTAATGTAAATAGAATAAAACCGTGTTTTTTTAAGTGTCAATCACATGATTATGAATCATTAGGAAGAATATACTTAGGATCCATTATCTTACTTACCCAATCTTCATTTTCTTTAGTCCATTTAAAACAATCTATCAATACCATTTTTTTAAAAAAGGGATATATCCTATATCCAAATCTGCACGATAATAACGCCCGACAGGTAATTAACAGACACTCTTAAGGATGAGCTGAGAATAAAAATGACCGAATATCTTGAGCGATCAATAATTAACGAGTTAGCACTATAAATCATGCCCCAAGAGATTAGCGTATTTCAAAGCATGTGCGAGGGAACAATTAACGCCATAGAGCAGATACTTAAAACCCACGATCAGCAATCCTACAAGCTATTCAAGAAACTCCGTCTACTATTTGACTTTTACTTTTAATTTCTCAGTCTAATTAACATTTTTTTTATTTTTTTTTACTAAAATAATTGGTTATTTTCAGATTGCCAGAAGTACCCCGCTTAACCTTGCCAGAATCCTTTTTTTCCGATTTTTGCTTATTCTTCTTATGGATATTATACAGAACTTCTCTAACTTTTTATTGTTTCTAGGATCGAAAGAATGTGATAAATTGTTGAGCGGTTATGATACGGAATGTTATTATCTAACGAAATCTCGTTAATTAAGGATATAATATTTGAAGCTATATTCTTAACATCATCTTTGCTTTCTTTAATAAGATCAATTCCTTTTTGAATTACTCTTTTAATATCTCTTGGAATTGAGCGATCATTTAATAACCCTTGAAATAGACTTTTTATTTTTTCAAGTTTTTCTTGGACATCAACATTAGATATTTTATCGAAAATTAGATAGTTCACCTTACATTCAGATTATGAGTAAACTATTCATCTCTTATAGTTTCTAAAATAGAAATGATTCTATAAATTATTGTTCTCGAAGCAAAGGGGATGTTAGGATCTTGTGAAAGATCACCCACCAAATACATTACATTAGAAGCGAGAATTCCGGGAGAATCGTTGCCTTCACTAATAATATTAATTCCTTGTTGGGCAAGTCGCTTGATATTTCGAGGCACGGAACGGTCTTGTAACATACCTTTAAGCAAAATTAATACATTTTTAAAAGCTTCTTCCTGTTCTTTGGTAAGTTCTTCTTTTGGCACTTTTAGAGACACCTTAACTGTATTTTCAGTAGTAGAATTAAAGTAAAAATAATCAAAGGAATTTAATTGTTTTAATTAATAAATCAATTTAATTTTTTTGATTTTATAGAATCTATTTGAAGTATGAATATTAAAGGATTAGAATTATTTAAAAAAGGGATAATTAATATTGTCTTTTAATTATTCATTAATAAATTCCAAATTCACGGATGTTTCTTCTTAATGTTGGAATTTTTTCTCCAAATTCCTTTATACAATTGCTATATTTGTCATAAATCATATTAAAATGTGAAATATCTTCATTATCTAATTCTTTTACAAAATCATAAGAAGCTTTTTGAATCCCATTAAATAACTCATCGAATTCCTCTGCGTTTTCTTGGAGTTTCAAATCCACATTTTTTCCCCTTTGTTTCCTTACCATATTTCGTAATTTCCCCCGAGGTACTCGAATTTTTTCAATCAAATCATCACAATCATGAAGGAAATTGTACGATTTACTTCTCGCATCGTCCTTTAATTTAGCTTCAATAACTTCGGTTCTCCATGTATTAATCCTCCCTCGAGCATATGTATCAAAATTCAATGAGATTGAGTCAATATCCTCTCGTACCAAAAATCTGAGGAACTCTGGATCATCTGACGGAGCCTGCCCACAAATTCCGACCTTTTTACCATGTTCATGCGCGGTTTTAATTAGGTGAGATACTGATCTCCTAATTGATTCACTATTGGTAATATAATTAAATTCCTTGGATAAAGGAATTAGTTTTTCATTATCTCTTCCAGCACCATAGACTAGTTGGGTTAGGTCATTAGATCCAATTGAAAAACCATCAAAATATTTACAAAAGAGATCTGCACATATAATGTTTGAAGGTATTTCTGCCATACAATAGATCTGTAATCCATTCTCTCCTCGAATTAAGCCCTCTGTCTTCATTATCTCGTCAATTTGCTTGGCTTCTTCAGGAGTTCGGCAGAATGGTATCATAGGAATTATATTTGTTAAGCCCCATTCTCTTGCTTTAGCAATTGCTCTTAATTCTAAAATAAAGGCATTCTGAAAATCATCTGAGACATATCGCGATGCTCCTCTAAAACCCAGCATTGGATTATTCTCATCTCCCTCATAGATCCAACCGCCTACCAGATTTCTATATTCATTGGTTTTGAAATCTGAGAGTCTCACAACACATGGACCAATTGATCCATCAGGTAATTCCTTCCATACACCTGCTGCTATAGTAGCAATTCCCTCTGCTAGCTTTTCTACATAAAATTCCTCTTTATTATCATAACCCGCTGTTAATTCTCTAATTTTATCCAACGTAACTTTTAGCTTTTTAATTTCTTCGTTAAAAGGGTCCTTATAATAAAGAACGCTCTTTTTTATCCCCTCAATTTTTTTTCTTTGTTCGACTAAAATATCATATCTCATTAACAAGGCTTCATAATCAATGAGTGCACTAGGATGCATTTGAATTTCATCATTTATAATAAATTCCAACCTTGCGAGACCTGTTCCATCAGGATATTTACCAGAAGATAAAGCACCTTTAGGAATTCCTAAATTAACTAAAACCTGAGTCTTCGTGCGAGGAAGTAGAGCAAATTCTATTGTATCAGAATCATATTCAACAGATTTAAGCCATATCCTTGGTTCACCCTCGCTACAATCTATAGTGACGTTTTCAAGGCCATCACGTTGCTTTTCTTTCATTATTTCAACGATATTATCTGCCCCTACAATAGAGGCGATATTTAATTCTCTTGAAACTATCGCAGCATGGCAAGTGGGACCTCCTCGCTCTGTGATAACGCCTCCTAAGTTTTGCATATAAGACGTCCAATCAGGATTGGTCTCTTCTGTAATTAATATATCTCCTTCCCTTAATAGATGAGCATCGTTAATCGATTCTATTATTTTGATTTTACCGTAATCAATCCTTCTCCCTATGGCCGTACCCGAGTTTTCAACTAATAACCCTTGTTCTGCAAGTTTGTGGGGATCTTCTAGAAGATAGAAAATTTCCTCAGTATCACCTTTTTGTGAATGTACGGTTTCAGGTCGGGCTTGAACGATGTAAATTTTATTATTATTACCGAGCGCCCACTCAATATCCATCGGCATTGCGTAATGTATTCTAATATCTATAGCATGTCTTGCTAAAGTTAATACCTGATCATCGGACAAGCAAAATTTTTGTTGTTTTTCTTCGGGAACGGAAACTGTAATGGTACCTACTTTTTTATTAGGATCAAAGATCATCATTTTTTCCTTTTTAACCAGTTCCCGACGGATAATTCTTAATTCAGGAGCATATTTAAATACTATGAATTCATCCCCTTTTTCTACTCCTTGAACAATTAGTTCTCCCAGCCCCCATGTTCCGCGAATTGATACAACATTGGGCGAACCCGAATCAGGGTCCTCAGTAAACATAACTCCAGAAGCCTTTACACCACCGATCCCCCCTGCCATCTCTTGAACTCCTACACTCAATTGAACGGCGAAGTGGTCAAATCCCGCCCTCTCCCTATACATTGTGGCCCGGGTGGTAAACACAGAAGCCATATCCTTAAGAATATATTCTAAAACATCGTTTTCCCCGCTAATATTCAAATGAGTGTCTTGTTGACCTGCGAAGGAAGCGTCCGGAAGGTCTTCTGCGGTAGCCGATGATCGTATCGCAAACGTCGAATTCTCGCCAATTCGTGCTACTAATTTACGGTATGCGTCCAATATTTCATCAGATAAACTATCCGGGATTTTTGCCTGTTCAATATGCGTTCTAATATTAGCACATATTTTATCTACTACTGCAATTGACTCAATATCTTCTTTCTTCAACTCTTCGGATATCCTTGTAATTTGTTGATTAATATATGCTTTTAATGAAATTAATTCTCCGTCATACAAAATATCATTCGCTTCTAACACATAATCATAAGCCTTAGCAGTGATGGCAAATCCAAGCGGTACCGGAATACCAAAACTTAGTAGTTCTCCAAGGGAGCTATTTTTACCCCCAACTAAAGGTACATCTGTTTTTCTAAGATCATCGAAAAATTTTATATAGTCACTCATTCTAAGTCATTAATGAGTTAATTTTTGTTTTAAAATTTATGGTTCAATTAATTATTTATTAATCGGTAGAAAAATAAAAAGTATTACTTTTAATGTGAGATTTTAAGTAAAACTGTCTACTCTAATAAAAAAAAGGATAGAATATTGTAAAATCCAATTCCTCTAATTTTTCTTTTTTAATGAAGAATTTCTTAAAAAAAATTATTAAGGCAATAGTACTTTAAACCGTTTCTTATAAAAATAGGTAAAAATAGCAGTAAGGATAAATATATAGAAAATCTGAACTATTACACTCAATTCAGTAATTACATTTTTCATGTTTGTAATTTCAATTAATCTCGAATAATCATCATAATTGCTAAGGAAAATCAAATAAAACAGAAAACAGATTAATAGATAGCGTTTGCTTGTATATATTTTCTTGTTTAAGACTATATATATTTGAAATGATGCCATAACACCATGTAATATA
>JAHQWS010000099.1 GCA_029856295.1 Promethearchaeia archaeon | reverse complement strand
GATATAACATGATTTTGTTGATAAAAATCTAATATTGACCTTATTGCAATTTCCTGTCCTCCACTCCGATCACCTCCAACTGCTAAGACCATACCGATTTTGTTTTTAAATACACTCGGATTCCTTGCTACTAACGCTCGCATTCTGTCCATGACAGTCTTTAATTGTCCTGATAAATTACCTTGAAAAACTGGGGTGCCTAAGAGTAGAAATTTTGACTTTTCTACTTTAGGGTAGAGATCCTGCAAATCATCCTTATGTATACATCCTTTTTTTTCTCGAATACAATAATCACAATTAATACAGAATTTTATTTCTTTTGCTCTTACAGTCCAAAAGTCTGTTTTTAAATCGAATTTTTCAGCAGCATAATTTAAAGCATAATGAACTGCAAATTCAGTTCCTTGGTTTCTTGGACTTCCGCATATACCTAAAAGGAGATTTTCATCTAGACTCATAATTTTTCTTATGTTTTTTTAAGAATTAAATCTATCGAAAATAAACTTACTTTCGAAATGATATGTTTGTTCAATCTTGTTTGAAAGTTAGAAAACTCTTATTTCATTTATAATATTCATATAATTAAAATCGAATAAATATATTGTTGGTGAATTGAGAATTATGATGAGTTCCGATAAAATACTAAGGGATGGCCGGCTACATATCTTTTTACTTGGCAGCGGAGGGCCAATCAACAATAATCTAAGAGTTGCACCTAGTATTGCTGTCTTAGCAAACGGAGAATTCATTCTTATTGATACTGGCCCCGGTTCATATCGAAATCTTGAAATACTGAGACTTCCAGCTGCGCATTTAACTGCGATTTTTCTCACTCATTTTCATTCGGATCATATTGGAGATCTGGGGGAGGCCAATGTACTTTCTTGGGCTAATGGAAGAAAAAAAGCATTGGAAATATATGGCCCTGAGGGGGTAGAAAAAGTTGTGAATGGATTTATTATGGCCTATGAGCTTGATAAGGAATATAGATTTACCCATCATGGAGAAGATGTTCTTCCTCTTCAAGCGGCCACACCTATAAGTACTACCATTTTAATACAAAAATCAAATGAGAGAGAATTAGTTTTCGATAGAAACGATCTAAAAGTTTACGCATTTGAAGTAGATCATTCTCCAGTAAAACCCGCTCTTGGGTATCGAATAGAATTTAAGGGAAACATTGTTGCCATAACCGGTGACACAATAAAAACTGAGAATCTCGTTAAACATTGCAAGAATGCAGATATTCTCTTTAGTGAGGCTATTTCTTATGATATGTTGAAACCTGTGATTGCTGGGGCACAAACACGCAACCTTTCTAGAATAGTTAAAATTTTGACAGACATCCAAGAATATCACATGGAACCAGTAGTAGCTGCTGAATTAGCTAAAGAAGCCAATGTAAAAAAAATTGTATATGTCCATATTGTACCTCCATTGCCAAATAAACTGGCAGAGAAAACGTATTTAAAAGGCGTTTCTGATGTTTTTGATGGAGAAATTGTTTTGGGCGAAGATAAGATGAAATTTAGATTAGATCCGAAACGATAATGTAATGAGAAAATCCATTAATACTTTAAGGAATAAAACAAAAAGAATAAACTCAGGTAAACAATAATTTAATCTTGAATAAGATGTAATTAATATATAATTTAATTAATACTATTAATTCAGATTCATAATATATTTATCTTGTTGAAAAAAAATGTTCCAAGAAAACTTAGGAGATGTAAACTTAGTAAATGTATTTTCGATGTTTGTTTTGTGGATAACTCTTATAATAGTCACATCTTTCTTAATAAAAAAAGCAAAATTGAAAAAATTCTATCAAATCTTAATACTAATAATTTCAGTGATAATTGGAGGTATCATATTAGGAGCAAATCCAAATCCTGTAAATCCTATTCAACAACTCTTTCTATTACTACGAGGAAATTCAATTTTTACACCCATGCTCATCATTTTTGGTCTTTTATTACTCAGTACTTTGGTTATTGGTAGAATATTTTGCGGGTATGCATGTCCAGTTGGAGCGATTCAAGAATTATGTTCTAAAATAAATTTTAAATCGAATCTCAAAGAGCAGGAAAATGTGAAAGTTGCCCTTAAAACTAATCAAAAATGGGCAAACCTTATTAGATGGATATTCTTTATATTTACTGGAATAGTTTCAATAATTTGGGGTTTAGCTGTGCTCCAAATTTTAAGTCCCTTCAGGGGTTATAGTCATATCAGCAATCCACTAGCGGTTGCATTAATAATTCCTTTCATTATTTTAGTGATAGTGATTATTCTAAGTATTTTTATTTATCGCCCTTGGTGTAGGTACCTATGTCCCTTTGGTGCTTTAGCATCAATAACTAGTCGATTCAGCCGCTATAAATATGTTAGAACAGAAGATTGTACGGAATGTGGATTATGTGAAAAAATATGCCCCACTCAAGAAGCATTCAGGGACAGCTCTAAAGGAGAATGTTATGAATGTAATAGATGTAGGGAAATATGTCCCCAAAACGCAATTATTTTTGATAAGAGTTAGATAAAAATTAAAAATTAGTAGAATTTTTTAATTAAATTTTATTACATATTTTCAAACTCAATAAGCTAAGAGTAAAGATTACTCTTCAAGATATTCTAAAAGCAACTTAATATAGTTTTGAATTTTTTCTTCTTGACCTTCTGCAGCAGGTCCTTTCTGACCTTGAATTGTCACCTCAAGAATATCTTGACAAAAATCACCAATACAAGTAGATTTCTCAAGAGCCTTTTTCATGCCCTTTGAAAATCTTTCTTTCCATGATGCACTATGCGTATAGAAAGTAGCTATTTTTGGTATCTGTTCTTCAAAATAAGTTCCTAAACCCTTAACGAATTTTGTCATTTTTCGATCTGTATTCATAGCAATAATCCTCCCGCCAATTATTAATGCTTCAGGATTATCTCCAGCAATTTCTTCAGGATTGATGGTTTTTATACCGCCCACCTTTACGTTAAATTTATCTTTTAATCCTGCTGCAATATCATTTGACAATTTTTCAGAATTCCCATATTTTGAATTATTGATTACCCATACATTTTTCATATTATTTACCCACAAATTAACTAGTTTAATTGAATTACTTCAAATTAATTAACCATTTAATTAAGAAGTTAATTGTTTTCCAAGTTCATATGCTTTATTGCAATATTTATCAACGCCTAACTTCATAATTGCTCCAGCATACATAGTTCCAACGACCTTTGCATTTAAACTATCCTTAATTGTCTGTTTAATGAGGGGAGTTGCATCATCACAGAATTTTTTCCATCGAGGTTTTATTATCCCAGAACTTGTGATTATAATTGCCTTTTTCTTTCTATTAGATCTGGGCATTGGACAATCTTTAGGGATAACAAGTTTTGTTCGTTTTGGTGCTGGTTTTGCGAATACATAACAGAGACGTTCTAAAAATCTTTTCATGATTGCCGTTTCATGAGCCATAAACACTGGAGTTCCGAATATATAACCATCCGCTTCGAGAATTTTTGGATTAAGTGTATTCATATCGTCGGTAATTGCGCATTTAGCCATTTCTTTAGAAGGATCATCTCTAAAACATGTCATGCAACCCCTACAAAATTCTATATTCTGATCTATAAGTGAAATTTTCTCAACTTCAACCGTATCATTATTCGCTTTAGCGCCTTCTATTGCTTTGTCTATAAGGGTATCTATTGTCTTCCCTTTTCGATAACTTCCCATAACTGCTAAAATTTTCATAATCTTTACACATATAGGTTTTATTTCTTTTTAAATTTGTAAGTATTTTCTTCGTTTAAATCTTGAAAAACAATTAAGTTTCGCTCTTATTTTATATTTTAATTTCCATGATAAATGTTATTTTGTATAGAAGTAAGAAAAAAATTAAAAAGTAAAATAGTTTTTTTTCCTTAATATGACCTTTGAGAAACCATCGTTGGCACGTGTGAAAATTAAATTTCCGGATAAAATATGGATATCTCAGATCTCTAATAAATATAAAGATTTGCAAATGGAAATTTCTCATTTTTTACCATATGACATAGAAAAATCAATTGGAAATGCATTAATTGAAATAAAGCATTACAAGGTTAATGAAATTATAGAGGAAATTAAAAATCATCCATCCGTGTTTGAATTTAGCCTATTAGAAAAGGAAGAACATAGAGCTAAATTCAATGTGAAAACAAAAGATCCTTACTTATTATATGGGGTAATTAAATGCGGGGTTCTTGTCAATTTTCCGGTTAACGTTAGAGATGGCTATGCTTATTGGAGGTTAATTTCCACTCGCAAAAGGATAGACGAATTACTAACGTTATTTGATGAAAGACAGATTAATTATGAATTACTTAGAATAGGGAATGCTCCATATGAAATTACCGATGAGAAGTATAAATTAAGCTTGGAAGAATCTGAAGTTCTAAAACGGGCAATAATGTCAGGATTTTTTGAAGTTCCGAGGAAAATTTCTTTAGAAAAATTGGCAAATCAATTAGGGAAATCGAAATCCGCATTATCAGTAATGTTGAGAAAAATAATTAAAAAAAAGGTAATGTTCGAAGGATAAATTTAGAATTGTTATCCTTATTGAAAGTTGCTCCAAGCTTTCAATAATGTCATTTTAAATGCGATTAGCAATAAATTTTACTTTTTCTTCTTTCTAACTCATGTTTAGTTAAATTATTAGCATTTAGAATGAATTCAATTATTTTACTCATATCAGCAATTTCTAATACATTGTCAGGGCAATTAATCATGCATCTTAAGCATCTTAGGCATTTATCATTATCGGCCTCACCAGTATCTGCATTCATTGCGCTTGAAGGGCAAACTTCTTCACAAGTTCGGCACATACTGCATTCTTTTCCGCTCCTAGATGGTTTAGGAAGACTCTTTTCCCTTTTTTCAAATTTCTCAAAAATTTGTTTTGAAATCATAGGATCTTCAATATCAATTCTACTAATTTCCTTTTCTTGAAATCTTTTCAAAATTTTTCTCGCAAACTTTTTTGCTATGTCGAAATCTCCCTTATCAGGTCGATTCTCTAAAAAATCCCATCCTGCTAAATTAAATGTATGTTTTCCCGGAAATTCTGAAGAAGCTATGAGAATAAAATTACTCCCCTCTAAAATTTCTTTAGTATTATAATGTGCAGCACCAAAAGTAACACCTCCATATGTAAAGAAAGTAGCGCATCTTTTTCCTTTTCCATTTAAAGATTTAAGCCATTCTCTTACAACTCTTGGAGCCCTCCAAGCATAAATCGGAAACCCGAAGATAAAGGCATTATAATGAGCTAAATCATAATTCTGCTGCCTTTCTTTATAGCTTGTGATATTAAATGTATCAATCTCAACATTGAGTTCTTCTAATTCTCTTGCTATTGTATCAGCAATTCTTTCAGTGTTTCCTGTTCCAGAAAAGTAGTATAATGCGATTTTCAATAATTACACCATATTGTTTGAAAATTTGCTTCTATTATAATTAAAATTCTAAACGATCAATTATATCATTTTGGATAGCAGTGCCTAGATCGGTAAAATTTGCATTATATCCTCCCACTTTTACTATTAAATCGGTATAATTCTCAGGATGTTTTTGAGCATCTCTTAAGGTATCAGTAGATACAACTGTTGGTTGAATTTGCATACCACCCTTGTCAAAATAGGTTCTTAGGAGGTGATAAAACTTCTCTACGTTTTCTTCTCCTTCAAGATTTTGAGGATGAAATCTCATATTAACAGCTACGCCATTCGTTGCTAATGTGTAGTTTAATTTTGCAACTGAATTTAAGGTTGCTGTGATTCCATTTCGTTCAGTCTGATTAGTAGGAGATAGACTATTAGACAAAGGCTGAAAGGCTTTACGTCCATCAGAAGTTGCCATCGTAATCAATCCTTCTAAGACATGGACCCCCATTGAATAAGCGCCTGGATTGAATCGACCTCCTCTAAGGGGTTTATGTTTAATTACTTCTTGGCAATATAGATCCCATAATTCAACCGCAATTGCATCAATTTCTTCCTGATCATTACCCCATTTTTGATATTTATTTAATAATTGCTTGCGAAATACATTTTGTTTTTTAAAGTTTGAATTTAAAATATTGACCAATTCAGGTAAAGACATTAATTTTTGTTCATAGACCACTTTTTTTATGTTATATATAGAGTTGACTAAGCTGGCAAAACTAAACGCTGTTATCGAAGAGAAATTATATTTTGCGCCACCTTGAGTATAATCTTTCCCTTTTTCTAAACAGCCCTCAAGTGTTGCCGAGATAAATGGCTGTTGGCACCATTTCATTGCTTCTTCGTCCATTACATTAGCAATTAGTGCCGCTTTTTTAATATTGTACTGAAGTTGTTGTGTAAAAGCTTCATAAAACTCATTATATGTTTTAAATTTAGCAAGATCTCCGGTTTGTAGTCCATCATTCTGACCAGAAAAATGACTATAGCCATTATTAAGCGTTAACTCCAATACACCGGGTAAATTTAAAAACATATGCCCAGTTGCCGCGAAATTGTTTCCTTGAGATGTCGGTTCAACACATCCAATAAGAACATAATTCCGAGCATCTTCTAAAGAATATCCTGCTTTCTTTAATGCCGGAACTATAATTTCGTCATTATAAAAGGCGATTCCTGAGGTAGATTGAAACACTTTTAAAGCTTCCAGAAAAAATTCCTTAGGTGTATTCTTGTGGATTCTTATTGAAAGATCCGATGTAAGAGATTTTATATTTTTATAGGCTTCTAAGAATAAGTAGGAGAGTTCATTCGTAGAATCCTCTCCTTTCTTATCAATTCCAGAAATTGTTATTGTTTGCGTATTTAAACCTATTGCGTTCGATGCTGCGGTATAGTTTGTAGGTAATAATGTACAATTCCAGGTAAGTTTTAAGTTTAATTCCTCTATAAGCTCTAATGCAAAGTCTTTTGTTATTTTATTTTCTTTAACATCTTTATGATAATATGGCCATATGATTTGATCTAATCTGCCTAAAGCTAAAACACTTCTATAATAAATGATGTTTGCTATATTTTGAGTAAACCATATACATTGAATCGATTCGTAGAATGAACTTGGTGCTCTTTTTGAGATATTTTCCAGACACTCTGCAATTGAATTCAGTTCGCTTTTTCTTTTTACGTACTTTTCCCTTTTAGCCATTTCATGAGCAAGTTTAGAATATCGAAGCGCAAATTCTATAGCTGCGTGATAATTTATTTTAACAGCATCATAAAACGCATATTTCTCTTTAAATTCGGGATCATCTTGCTCTAATCTCTTTTGAAAAGATTCTGCCTCTTTAATTATGCCAGAATAACCTAATTTCAATAATTTTTCATAACCAGCACATAAATGTCCCTCATTCGTTCCGGTCATTACAGCAATATTCGGAGCAGACGCAGCTGTATTATCATCCCTTGAAATTATTTTCTCATCTTGCATTCTTTTATATATTATATCACTGTAAAGTGATTTTCCTTTCCAAAAAGGAATGATTTCAATCAAATTTGCAATATCTTCATCTGAAATATGGAAAGGCTGTGGTTTACGTTCTCCTAATTGTTTCAAACTTTCTTTATCTGTAAAGCCCCGAAAAGAATGGAGTTCAAATGTCAATTTTTCACCAAGCTTTTTA
>JAHQWS010000098.1 GCA_029856295.1 Promethearchaeia archaeon | reverse complement strand
CGACTATACTAACATAAAAAGTTGTTATTTTTCGTTCAAAATTGCTGAGATCTTAGATTTAGAGATAGAATTTGATATTGACTTAACGAGCAGTTTAGTTGAGGCGTTATATTCAGACGAGTTTAGAGAATATTATCAAAGTACCGATTCTGAGGTACTAAATCAAGAAGTCTTTCTCTATGTGTGCGATATGGCTATGAACGATCCGTTTAAAATAGAGTGCGATTATAAAAATGTTGTCTACTTAGGGGGTGTGAATACGATTACAACTAGCTTTAGCAACATGATCTTCTCCCGATTTGACCAATATTTTGATGTACAATTCCAGAGTGCCTATTTTGGCACGTTAACTCTTGAGAAACAGTTTGATAGTACCTATCAGCTCAGCTTTTTGGTTCCAGAAGATCCCGATTATTTCCCCGAAGTTAAAGGTATTCTAAAAATTTATCATCATTCAAAGCTTTTAAGGGAACTTCCCATAATTTTCCAAACAATCTATGATTTTGACTATGATGATAAAATAGTTGAGGGAGATGATAAATTTTATTTTGAATATAATGTTTCTTACGAGTTTGCTTCAGGGAAATCACCTGCCGATAACACAAGGATCTATGCAACCGTCTTTAAGAATGGAACGTATTATAAAACTGAGAATTTTACCCGTGAAGATTATATCGATTATTCTAAGTTTACCTTGAATTACAATAATTCTGATGATTACACGTTTAATATTAGCTTAATTGACGATTTCCATCCTGATGGAATCCTTTTGAATAAATCGATAAATGAACAGCCACCTCCAGATAATGATGGCCATGACGATGATGCGGGTGATGGCGGTGATAGTGGTGATGATACAGATTCATCTTCATCTGAATCACAGATAAATTGGGTACTTACCGCCGTTATTGGATTTATTGGAGGATTAGCATTTAGTATTGCTTGTTTATGGACGTATATTAAAAAAACTAGAAGTAAAAATAGAGATATCGATTTAATCGAGAAATTTGGGGCTGATAGACAAGGTAACATACCGATTAATAGTATTCAAGAGAGTGTGGAACTCGATAAACAAATATTCAATAATTCAGAAAAAGATGGAGAATTCGCAGGTATATCAAATCATTCCATTAACGATGAGTTGCATGATACAAATTTTCAGAAAAATAAAACTAATTTTGGTTCAGAATTTAACCAAAAATTAAATGATTCTATTGAATTTACGAATAATCTTATGGAATTTATAGTTAATTACAAGAAACTTCTGTTTTTAATATTAATGGGAGTATTATTGGTAATCGGTGCGTATTATTATGGTCCTATTCTAATGTTAATATTAGTTCTTGGGGGAATTATTGTTATATCGTTAGGAGCAATGGGATTGTTTCTTTTTGATAGAAAAATAAGTGCTAAAGCAATTTTAATAGGTCTTTTGTCTGTGGGCCTTGGCATCATTGTATATGCGTTAAATATCTATATGCATGCGCTGATAAATTGAGGTTTATCTAATTTGTGGGGAATATCTCTATGGAAACCGAAAAAGAACATTCAATATTCGATATAGAGTTTATTGAGAAATCGACAGGTAAGATACATTCGAAGCCATACAAAACCAAAAAGTTTAAAAAATTTTTTAGTAGACATTCGATACTCTCCACAATATTTTCTAATGTTTTTCATCTCATAGTAAAAACCTTTTTTTTAATAATTTTTGGAATAGCATTCTTCTTATTGTATGTTAGGATTGGTATTTATTTCTATGAAATTTGGCTTTTGCCCGTATCTGCTTTATTTATGTATGTTTTATCCGTATACAGTTCATTAAATGCGGGGAGGTCCACCATTTTAAGATTTTGCAGAGTTTTAGGCTCACTCCTAATGCTCTTTGTAATTGCTTGTTTATTTTTGGCTGTTTTAATCTGGTTTGAATCTTTAATTACTTTAAAAATAGCCTTAGGAAGCTTAGTGGTATATTACATTATCAATATTTATACCTTTATTAAATCTAATAATGATCCGGGTTCCAAAATTAAATTTAAAACTCTTGCAATAATAGGTCTAATTTTAGTCTCTTATTCGGGCGTGACAAGTTTAATCTCATTAACACCTCGAACTATTGAAATAAAACCTAAAACGGAGCCGGAGATTATATTTTGGGCAGGCTCAAGTCAATTGCCCGATGATCCTAACAATATAGATATATGCAAAAAATATAACATCGCGTTTATGCCAACCATTAGAGAAAAAGACGTTGGAAATGCCGAATACATGGAGGCCTATAAAAATATGATTGCTCACGGGATAAACCTCCATTTCGCAATAGGCGGCAATTCGGAATTTTTTGCCCATATAGATAATGCTGAAGAATTCCCGTCGATCTACAAAAGCATAAGAGAGTGGTTTATCAACGAAAGTATCATGAGTAGCCCATATGTCGTGTCTTTCTCTATTGATGCCGAACCTCCCGATGATATTACAGAATCAATTCAAGAAAAAGAGCTTTTAGAAACGCTGGATTATGGATATAAAAATTATCCCGGTCAAAAAGAAATAAATGAAGCAACTGAGGCTTTAAGAGAATTTAAAGAGTTAATCGAAGAGGATGGAAAAGAATGCGGTATGATTCAGGGGTCACGCTTCCTTGATAACGCCGATCAAGATGGTGATATCTCATTATTTTTGAGGAATGTGTATTCTTTACCCGTTAAATGGGATTTTAAAATAACAATGTTATATAGAACAAACCGGCTTCAATATGATGAAAGCGACGACGAGCCATCGGAATTTTTTATAAAATCCGTTTCGATTTTTTATGGGGCATTAATCGAAGGCACGAAGTTTACGACTTCCGAACTTTGTTTTTATCAGAATGTAGCATTAGAAGAGAATTCAGAGGACGATCTCGCAAAAGATAATTATATTTTTATCGGTAATTTTGAGAAAGAATTTGAGGATACCACATATATCAAGGATGAGCTGTTTTTCATAGATTTCGATATATGCCGACATTTTAGAAATGATAAAGTGTTTTTTTACGATTTGAAAGGCTTTCTCTCGCATTATGGTTGGGAGGGAATTGAAGAATTAGGAGAATACGCCCAACAGAAAGATAAATCATATTTGGAATATTCTACTTATAAATCACTTACATTCATGACATTTTACTGCGGATTGATTATTATTGACATTTTTGCATCGTTAGAGAAGGATTTAACATAGCGTTATTGGATTTGGTTATAAATAAGAGATATATAATTTAATTTTATTTCATAATGCAATCTCTTCCAAATATCATCTTTACAATTTTTTGATTACTTTTTATCCTTTTATTAAAATTAATGAGTAATATTAAGACAGCCTTAGGAAAAAAAGATTGAGATTTAAATTTGGAAATAAAACTGTAGTATTGGCGGTAATATTATTAAATCTCATTATTACATCGATTTATGTTCCCTATAATTTTCATGGAACTCAAAGATTTGTAAACAATATCCCAGATAATATTGTACTAAACGATTTAATGAATAATTCAAGGCCTACAGTATCAGATTTAGTTATTTCTGATAATTTCAATGAAATATTCGATTCTTTTAAGGGTCCTATTGAAGGTGTTCCCCCTTCTGATGACAATCCAACTAAGGAATATAATCAGAACACATTTTCCGGTAAGCCTCAGAGTGTATTTGGAGAGGATGATCGAGTGCGAATAACTCCTACAACCTCATATCCTTGGCGCTCAATAGTGGCATTATACGTAACATGGGGTAGTGATATCTATATATGCTCCGGCGCTCTTATTGATAAGAATCACGTGCTCACTGCCGGACATTGTGTATATTATCTTGCGAATGGAGGTTGGGCGGATAGCATAAAAGTAGTTCCGGCAATGGATAATGGCAATGAGCCTTACGGTTTCGCGTGGGCAACTGATATGCGTGTGTACGGGGAATGGATTAATACTCAAATGCATTTTCATGATTTTGCGGTTATTACACTTGATAGTGATCTTGGGCTTCAAACGGGATGGATGGGATTACAAACAGCGGACTACTCAGATCCAATTTATACTGGAGGTTTAAATATTGCGGGGTATCCATATGATTTAGATGGCGGATTGAATATGTATTGGGATTATGATACTGGTCAAGCTGCGAGTCAATACACTCATAGGTATTACATGGATACTGAAGGTGGAATGAGCGGCAGTCCTGTATGGAGGGAAGATGGCCCTAATAGGTATATTCTCACAGTTCATGGTTATGCTAATGATGGGTTGGGGAGTAATTACGGAACACGAATAGATCAGAACAAATTTGATTGTATAAATAATTGGCTCACTGCCGATTCAACAGGAATTGATAAACCGGATATGGCAGATAGAGGAGTTAACTACAGGGGATTTAATACAACGATGGTTGGAGCGGGGCTGACTGATTTTGAAGTGTGGTGTGGCGTTCAGAATCTCGGGACGTACCCGTTGATTCTGTCTACTGTATCCTATTACGTTTCAAAGGACACTGAAATTTCCGATGAGGATTATTTAATTGGAGTTGATGAGATTGGGCCCATATCTTCCACATATTCTAGGGATTCGAGCTGGGCAGGCAAGTTTCCGAGTGGAATGGCCAGCGGAACATATAATATTGGCTGGATTATAGATGTTGATAACAGTATTGATGAATTTAATGAGAATAACAATGTATATTATATAGAGAGCAGCCAAGTATTAGTTGATGCGACTCCCCCTTTTAATCCCTCTCAATGCAATCAAATAAACGGAACCACCGAAAGTAATGTTTGGCAGGATGTAGTTGATGATCCGTACTTCAATTGGAGTGGGGCATATGATTCACATACAGATGTTGCGGGCTATTATTATTATTGGGGCTCTAATCCTAACGGAGTGTCATCGAATTTTACACCTTTATCAGAGTATGATCCACCAACAGTGAACACGGGAACATATTATTTGAGGGTTCGAACTGAAGACATCGTTGGAAATAATGCATCTTGGGCAACGCTTTACACGTTCAAGTATAATGAGACGCTTAATGAAGATGACAAGAACTATGAAGAAAATCCAAAAGAAAATCATGATGATAGTACTACTAGTTCTTTGGTAAATTATGCTGATAATTTGAATTTGGATAATCCATTTTTCGAAATTTCTGGGAATGAAATCCATGTGGCAATTTGGATAACTTGTGGAATTTTATCAATATTTATCCATGTGTATTTCAGGAAGAAAACAAGAAAATCATTATAATGTAGGCAATAAATATGTAAGAGAGGTTTATATGATCTTTTATTATTCATTTCAATCAAACTTAGAACTAGTTAGAACATTAACGGCATTTATAAAATTTTCTGTTATAATTTCCTTACCTAAAATTTCTAATATTGAATAAATTATGTTTCTAGACTCTCCCATTACTGGAATTCCTCCATACTCTAAGGTAAATAATCCAATAAAAGATACATCTTCAATATTTGAAGTAGCCTCTGTATCTGAGAACCTCAATTTTCCAGAGGGACATGTAATAAGACCATAAAATTTCTCAGGCTTTTGACCAGAAATTGCAATATAACATAACAATTCTCCTATTGAGCTTCCCTTCGATTCTTCTTTCATTTTTTGAAAGGCAACGTTAGCATTGGCAGAAAATGCCTCAATGGATATCGGTAAATTTTGACCACTAATTTCTCGAGCATCTAATGTTAAACCAGAGGGTACTACTAGACTATATCTAATGAAAATTGGATTTTGAACAGAATCTAAAACAGTGCTTATAAAAGGAAGTGAATTAGATTTATCAAAATTTTCAGGTGTATATGAAACAAAAGGAACTTCAGTTCCCATCCCAAAAAGATAAATAGCACTTCGAACTTTATTAGAAAACTCCTCAACTTCTTCTTCCGTAGCATCAGAGGTTCCAAAAAACTCTCCCAGCTTTTTTTTTAAATAATACATAGAGCTAGCTAAATTATCTGCATCCAATGGCCATTCTTTATGATAATCATGAACTATTGTTAAAAGAGTTTCATTAATTCTAAGTGTTATTAAACATACCTTATCAAAATAAGAAAAAGAAATGACTTGATCTGCTATATGCAAATCATCCCAATTTTCGGCACTCGCAGAAAATGCAGCAGCAGCAAGACTCGTAATTTGATTATGGTCTATCTCAATATCGCTCTTCCTACCTATCTTAGCGATGGAAAGTCCGTTTTGATCACAAAGTAAGACTAAAATAGTGCTTGAAGAAGCCCGTAAAATAGAAGTTAAATGTTTTATGAGGGATTCTCGAACGCTCATTAGAAAGATCAGCCTTAATGTATCCTTTAGTTATAAATTAAACTTGTAATAATCAAGCTATTTAATGCTTAAATATTTATATCTTTTTTATTTTTTTACTAACAAACCACTCTTATGTATAATATAAATATCAAATAATAAATTATTAATTGCTAAATTTTTTATTTTATTTAGTAATTGTCAATTTTTTATTACCTTTAAGCGGGAATTGCCAAGTCTGGTTAAAGGCGTTTTCGAGCTTGCTCGAATGCCAACTTGAGGCGCTGGACTTAGAATCCAGTCTCAAAGGAGTTCGGGGGTTCAAATCCCTCTTCCCGCATATTTTTAAAAAGTTTGTAATAAATATGGAAGTAATTTAATTAATTTTAAGTATCGTGCCATCCTCATATGTGAAATTATATTTATCTTTCCATTCGGAAAGCATATCATAGAAAAATGTGAAATCAATATTTAAATAATTTAAAAATTCATTTATTGGTATTTTGTTTGCTCCTGAAATTACATTTCTAATTCTTTCATCGAAAACTTCAGGTAGTTTAGCCGTTTTTCTTGCCATTTCTTCCTCCTCAATCTCCCTCTCTCTTTCTAATCGTTTTAAATAACTAAAATAATCTGTACTATCTAAGAAATTTTCTACAATTTTGCTTATAACTTGAGCTCTGGTACTAGCGAATTTTCCAACTAATTTTTCGATTCTTTTCATATACCTTTCAGTTAATGTCACAGTTGTTCTTGCAGTGTCTGTCATTTCACTACTATTTTTTTTTAACTAATATGCTAATATTGAAATTAATATTTATATGTTATGTTAATTGATGTTAATATGTCATAAATAAGCATACTTATATATTAATTCAACTTTATTTTTAATAAGAATTAAATTTTAAGATTCAAAAATTAAAAAGTCGAAAAATTGTCGTTCTAAAACAAAATGGAGGAATAAATTGTGGCAAATAAAATGATGATAAAAGATTATTTTGAACCAAAGGAATTAATGACTCCTATACAAAATAACTTAATAAAAACTTTGCAACAAATAGGACCCTCTACGAGAAGAGATTTAGTTAATTATCTAAAAACTCCAAGAACAACCATATATGACAATCTATTGAAATTGCAAAAGAGAAAAGTTGTAGAAAAATTTACACGCAGTAATGGGAATAGAGGCCGTCCTTTGGTTTTTTGGAAATTTACAGGTTAAATTTACTTTCTTTTTTTTTTAAATTATATACTTTTATGAACACAAAATTTTAGCATTATTGAATTGATTTTTTATTAATAAAAATATTATATACTCCTAAATTTCAACTGCAAAATTTAAAATTAAAGGATATAAAAACAGAATAATAAAAGATTAATTAAATGGACCCCATTAAC
>JAHQWS010000097.1 GCA_029856295.1 Promethearchaeia archaeon | reverse complement strand
GTTATAGTTTTTTCCCAAGAATATTTTCCATTTAGAAGTTCTATTGGATTATTACTAACGGGAAAAATCGCAATATGGTCTCCAGCATCAAATTGAATTACATCTTGACCAGGAAGTATACCATAATTATCCCTTAATCTTTTTTTAATAACAATTTCCCCATGTTTTCCTACTTTTGTGTTTGGCATTTTTATTCCTCCATATTACTAATTTTTTGCTATATTCTTTTTATTTTCATATTTTTGTCATAAATATTTATTACTAGACATTTAATTTTTAATTTCTGAGTCTTCTAAGACATTATTTAGCTTTTTATTGTAATAATCTTGAATATTATTTTTTAGTCTTTTTTCTTCTTCAAAGATATTACTTCTAACATAATACTTAGAGAATATCAGAAAAAATAAAAGAACTCCAAAAAAGAAAAACACTATACTCATCCAAATTCCAAAAATACTATAATATATACTAATTATTAAAATAATCATTCCAAATGAAATAAAAAATCCTGTTAAGATAATTAAAAAATACTTTAATCTATACATGGTTATAATCACAATTATATTTATTGGTTATTTATTTTCCATTAATTTTCACATCTACTTATAAAACAATATGATATTAATATTCACTATTTTTTAAAAAAAATAAAAAATATTATAGTTTTTCAATTTTTGCCGAACACACTTTGAACTCTGGAATTTTAGCGATTGGATCTAAGGCAGGATTTGTTAAAACATTAGCAGCGGCTTCTTTGAAGTGGAATGGTATAAAAATTATTCCCTTTTTAACTCGTTCTGTTACTTTAGCCTTAGTTATAATTTCCCCACGTCTTGATTTTACTTTAACTTTTTCACCGTCTACAATTTTCAATTCATTAGCATCCTCAATAGAAACTTCTACATAACCTTCTGGAGCTCGAGCATGAAGCGTAGGTGATCTTCTACTCATAGTACCCGTATGAAAGTGCCATAAAATTCTTCCAGTAGATAATATCAATGGATAGCTTTCATCAGGAAGCTCAGCGGGGTCTTTAAATGGAATTGCACTAAAATACCCTTTTCCTCTACTAAACTTACCATCTTTATGTAAGTATACCGTGCCTGGATGTTGTGGGTCTGGACAAGGCCATTGTAATCCTTTTTCATCTGATAGTAAGCGATCCCATGTGATTCCTCCATAAATTGGTGTTGTTCTATTTATTTCATCCATAATTTCTCGAGGATGAGAATATATCAATCCATCGTAACCCATCGCTTTAGCTATAAGTCCAACAATCTCCCAATCAAGTTTAGTATTAGGTATTGGATTAATTGCAGCTCTGATCATTTGTATTCTTCTTTCTGTACTAGTAAAAGTACCAACAGTTTCTGCAAACGATGCAGCTGGTAAAACAACATCTGCTAACTCAACGGTTGGTGTTGGAAAAATATCTTGAACAACTAAAAATGTCTTTTTAAGCCCTTCTCTTACATGATTTATATCGGGGTCACTGACCATTGGATTTTCTCCCATAACATATAATGCCTTAAGCTCGCCATCATGAGCTGCATTCATCATTTCAACAACAGTTAAACCAATTTGATCATCCATATCATTTACATTAATTCCCCATTCTTTAGCCATTTTTTCTCTTTTATCTGCTTCAATAACTTTTTGATATCCTGAAAATACATTCGCAAGGGCTCCTAAATCACAAGCCCCTTGAACATTTTGTTGCCCTCTTAATGGATTAACTCCTGTACCCCATTTACCCATATTTCCACATAACATTTGTAAATTAGCACATGTTTTGACATTATCAACTCCTGTTGTATGTTGAGTTATACCCATTGAGTATATCAGAGATACTGCTTTCCCATTTCCTATAATTCTTGCTGCTTCTATTATTTTTTCTTTTGGAACACCCGTTATTTCACTTGCTTTTTCTGGAGACATTTTCAGGATTTCTTCCTTGAATGCATCAAAATTTTCGCAATGATTTTCAATGAATTCTTTATCATGCAAATTTTCATTGATAATAACATTCATCATACCGTTCATCAATGCTACATCTGTTCCAGGTCGTTGATTCATTTCAATCCCTCCATGATCAGTTGCTAATTCACATAAAGGTATTGTTCTTGGATCAGCTACAACCAATTTAGCTCCCTTATGAAGTGCTTCTAAAATTCTCGCACCTATTAATGGATGTTGTTCATTGGTATTAGACCCTGTTATATAAATAACATCTGAATCTGCTATCTCATCAATCGAATTAGTCATAGCTCCAGAGCCAAAAGCTGCCACAAGACCCACAACAGTGGAGGCATGGCAAAGTCTGGCACAGTGGTCAACACTATTAGTTTTTAAAACTGCTCTAGCAAATTTCTGCATAACATAATTCTCTTCGTTTGTACATTTCGCAGAACTTAAACACCCTATGACTTTTTTATTTCCAGGATTTTCTTCCATGATCGTTTTAAATTTAGAAGCAACAAAATTAATTGCCTCGTCCCAACTAACTTTCTCAAGTTTTCCATTCTTTCTTATCATAGGTTCTGTTAATCTATCGGGATGATGTATAAATTCATGTAAATTCCATCCTTTTATACATAGTTTACCATGTCCTGGATTAAATCCATCTCTTACAGGTTTTGTATCAACAATTTTACCATCTTTTACTTTAAAATATACCTGACAACCTGTTCCACAATATACACATGTAGTTTTAACTTTTTCCATCATATTTTTTAATCCCCCTTTATATTTTCAACTCTGTTTTAATTTTATGTGTATTATATCCAATCTCGTCAAAATTTTTACCTAATGCAAGGGCAAGTAACTCAACAGCAAACAAAACTGGTATTTTTCTTTCCTTCAACTCAGGATATTCTCTTGATGCTGTTATTTGTCCCATATCATATTGAATAAAACAGAAGGGGCATCCTGTGCTTATAGCAACTGCACCAGACTCTTTAACATCCACTATTTTATCCCTAACTGCCTTATTTGATGCATTCTTATCGCCAGCTAATGCTAAAGAAACCCCACAACAATTAGTTTTTGTTAAATAATCAATTGCAGTTCCTCCTAATGCTTCAATAAATTTATCGTAATATATTGGATCTGTTGGTTCATCAAATCCTATGATCTCATCAGGACATAATAAATGACATCCCGGATGTCCTGCAATTTTTAATCCTGTTAGCGGTCTCGCAACTTTATTTTTTAAGTTATCAAATCCAATGTCATCTTTTATAACTTGTAAGAAATGTTTAATCTTTACAGTGCCTTTATATTCCTTTCCGATCGCAGCTAAAACATTATTAACTGCTGCCATCAACTGGGGATTGTTATTTAATTTATGATTTGCTATCGATAAAGTATTTAAACACCCATTGCATAGCGTCATAATATTAACCCCTTTCTCTTCAGCAATCGCAAGATTTCTGGCAGCAGTGGCTAACCAAAAATATTGATTCGCACCTTGAATTTGAATAGGATCAGGACAACAAGAAAATTGATCTACTTCTACTAATTCGATACCCAATTCTGGAAGAACTTCTAAAGCAATACTCTCAATATTTGGTAATTTAGCGGGAATAGTACACCCTTTAAAGAATAAATATTTTACCATCTTTTTAATCCTCCTCCTCTTTTATTTCTAATGCTGTCTTATTTGCTATAATCTTAAGATCTTCACTGATTTGGTCATTGACTTCAAATTCTTTTAAACCAACTTTTTTTCTTAGCGCATTTGCAGATCTGCTTACTTCATAGCTAGATCCAGTTGTAATAACTTGTTTTACTAAATTATATATTATCGATGGAGCTAGACCTTGTTGATAAGACATTTGTTTTAAGTTAGTGAAGACTTCAGTAGGATCTGCATCTTGTGGACATGTTATTACACATTTTTCGCATGCACAGCACATCCATATATCGTTTAAAGCCTCTGGTTTTTCTGCAGCAAATAACTGGGCAATAAATGCATTTTCAAAGTCATATTTTTCAACATTCATCGTGATTGGACAAAACTTTGAGCAAGCAGAACATTTGAAACACACTTCGACTTCTGAATGTTTTTCAGTTATATCATCTTTACTAAATTTTATTTTTATAACTTCCAATTGTTTAACTCCTCCTTTATTTCAGATTTATTTTTAATTATTATGCTTTTCGATTTGTTTAATTTTAAATTAAAAAAAAAATTTGGAATTAATTATTTATTAAGTAATTTAACTAAACTATTCTTTACGATATACATACCAATATAAGGCGCCGACGAATATTGCTCCTCCGACAATGTTACCTAAGGTCACTGGAATTAAATTATTCCATATGAAAGACCACCAATTCAGATTTTGAAGATCATTAGCAGTCAATCCTGATTTGGCAACAACATTAGCATTATCTTTTAATAAAATTCCAATTGGTATGAAATACATATTCGCAACACTGTGTTCAAAACCACAAGCAACAAAAGCCATGATAGGAAAAAACATCCCAGCAATTTTTCCGATGGTATCCTCAGCAGAAATAGCCATCCAAACAGCCAAACAAACAAGTATATTGCAGAGAATTCCCCTGCAAAATGCTGCCATCCAGCCCAAATCTACCTTTGCATCCGCAATCTTGAGGGCTGTTGCTCCTACACTGTAATTTCCCGCACTCCATAAGAAAGTACCCCAGTAGATAAAAACTAATATTATGGATCCTACAAAATTTCCTACATAAACTATTAGCCAATTTCTCCCAAGACCCTTCCATGTAACTTTTTTATCCAATTTTGCTGTCATAATCAAATTATTGCCTGTGAAAAGTTCTGCTCCACATAAAACTACTAATATAAGTCCCACCGTAAAAGTAGCCCCACCCATAAATTTAGCAAATCCAAGACCAACATGGTCACTTAATCCTGTGGTTACAGTCGTAGCTAATATTGCTCCGAATCCGATATATATTCCAGCAAATATTGCTAATACAAACATTTTTCCAGTGGGTAAATTACATTTACTCACTCCTACAGAACAAGCAACAACTTCTGCAATTTCAGCAGGTTTTTTAGTACCCATATCTTTTAACCTCTTTTTTTATTTTTTTTATTTTTTTTTTATTTGTATTTTTTAAATAAATTAATTTTTTTTCAAGCTAGGAAGCATTTCGTCGGTATATTAGCCAATAAAGCACACCGACAAAGATTGCTCCGCCAACTATATTTCCTAATGTCATAGGAATTTTTGAAACCCAACTTTTTTACCTCTTATTATTTGTTTTTTATTTTTGTCACGAGGAAAAAATCATGCCTATTACTGGCATGTAGGATTATATTAAATTAAATATAAATTTTTTGAAAAAAATCGGATTTTATAGAATTTTTCAGTCTGAGTATCTATTAAATCTCTGATATTAAGAATAAAATCGGAGAGATAATAAGATTACTTTCTTTGATTAATCTTATTAATTTTTTTTATGTTCATTTTCATAAATTTAGCCATTAAAAAAATACTGAAATTTATAATAAGAATTTAAAAGTTAAAATTTAATAACATGAACATTTATCAATATATTAAATAAATTCTATAATAATGTTCAGGGAAAAAAAGGAAAAAAAAAAAAATCCAATAATTTCGCTATATTTATTTAAAAATATATAAAAAAAAAAAATTTTAATCTAAATATGATAAATATTGAAATTTTCATTAATTAGTATGATTGATGTAAAATGTTAACTTTATTTATTTTTTAAATTTAGAAATTCATCAAAAGAAAAATTTAATTTGATCATATTAAATCAAATTGTTAGTATTTCAACTCATATTCCAAATTTGATCTATTGAAGAGTACAATATTAATATTTTATAATATATGTCTTTAATTTTTATTCCTATAAGATCATTTAATTAATTAAAAGTCCCGATTCTGAAGAAATACTGAAAATTTAAAATTTTTTTACATATTTTTATGCAATTTTTACGAATTTATTAATTTTTTTTTTTTTATTCGTTAACTTATTACTGATGATATTTATAATAAATATTACAGGTTCCTTCCATTGAAACCATACATGGTCCTATTGGATTTATAGGTGTACAGCTCTTTCCAAACAGCTTACATTCGTAGGGATATAATTTTCCAACCATAATTAAGTGGCAGGAGCAGCCGGGAGGAATGTCTTGAGAGTTTTCAATTTTAATATTAAATTTCTTATCAGCATCAAATTCTTGAAATTTTTCTCGAATTGCCAACCCTCCATCAGAAATCCTTCCTATCCCCCTCCAAGGTGATGAAATAGATTCAAATACATCTGAAATTATTTTTTGAGCGATTTTATTTCCATCGGGCTTTACTACTCTTGAATATTCGTTAAGAGTATCATATCTCTTATCTCTTACTTGTTTTAACAACATTAAAATAGACAGCAAAACATCGTTAGGTTCAAAACCTGCAGTGACATTTGGAATCCTATAACCTTGCGAAAAAATTTCATATGGTTTAATGCCGATTATTGTTGAAACATGGCCGGGCGATATAAATCCATCTAGTTTTAAGAGAGACTGGCTCATTAAAAGCTCTAATGCGGCAGGGATTAATTTATGGGCACAAATTACAGAAAAATTTGAGGGGGGTCCCGATTGAATTTCATATCCTATTAAAGGAACGGTTGTTTCAAATCCTATAGCAAAGAAAATCACTTCTTTATCAGGATTTTCTTTTGCGATTTTTACAGCATCGTTTGGACCGTAAACAATTCGAATATCAGCACCCTTTGCTTTTAATTCTGCTAGAGAGATATTTGTTGCGGGAACTCTTATCATATCTCCAAATGTAGTAATGATTGTGTCGTCCCGCTTTCCTAATTCTATAGCTTTATCAATATCCGCGGCAGGACAAATGCAAACTGGACAGCCAGGACCAGATAAAATTTCAATTTCCTTTGGTAAAAGAGTTCTTAACCCATACTTTGAAATTGTATGTTCATGAGTTCCACAAACATGCATAAATTTAACTGGTTTATTAATTTCCTTAATTAATTTATTAATAGACTGAGTAATCTTATCAGTAAATTCCTTGCTTCTAAGTATCTTTATTCCTGGGATATCCATCATTCATTCATATTTCTAATTTTTATTAACATATACGTGGTATAGGTTCACCTAAAGGCATATCGACAAATCTTGTTCCCCCAACCAAGGTCTTTAATAATACTCTTTTAGGATTATCTCCCTTTACTTCTCCAATTATCTCTGCATCTTTTCCTGATTGAGTAGATTTTATCTTTTGTAGAATACTTTCAGCTTGGCTTGGATCGACAGATAAGAGCGCTCTACCTTCACAAGCAATATTGAATGAATCGAGACCAAGCATGTCACAAACAGCTGTAACCTGTTTTTTAAGAGGTATTTTTTCTTCCTCAAGTATAATACTAACATTGGATTTTGAGGCCCAATCGTTTAATGCCCCCGCAATACCACCTCGAGTAGGATCTTTCATTGCATGAATTAAATTTTCACTAATTTCTTTTTTAATCGCATTAGAAATTTCAATCAGAAATGAGACATCAGATTTCAAATCCGTTGAGATGTTGAGACCCTCCCTGCTAGCCATTAGGGCCGTTCCGTGATCTCCTATGCTTCCTGTTATGATTATTTTGTCACCAGCTTTCAGACCATTATCTCCAATTTTTACTTTTTTATCCTTAATGCCTATGCC
>JAHQWS010000096.1 GCA_029856295.1 Promethearchaeia archaeon | reverse complement strand
CTTTCATGCCTTTCATGTCTCCTTGCATGCTTCCTCTCATACCTCCTTTCATGCCTTTTCTGCCTCGCTTAGACAGGGAAAAATGTTTAGATAAATTTTTTACTATAATCGCGCTCATTTTAATCATCTTTATTTCTTAATATAATAAAAAAGAAGTAATAATATTATTTAATTTGTAATTGAGTTTCTTACTTTTCTTCCTCTTCTAACTCAACATGTTTTAAAAGTTCCCCAATTGGTAGATCTCCATGGCATTTTATAATTTGATTCAAGGAGCACCCAGTTGGAAAGTTTTCCTTTATTTCTGGTTTTGTACAATTAAATTCTTCAACTTCTTTTAATTTCATATTTTAATACCTCTATTTTAGTTTTTGATAAAAAGATATTATACTGTATTTCCAGTTGTTGAAAAATAAAAAAGTTCGATTTTCATATTTTCAACCTTAGGACCTATCAATTTTCATTACTTAAACCGATGGTTTAATTAAACCATTGATTTACTTAAATGATGGATAGAATATATTTAAATGTTTCGAATTTTTTTATTATAATATAAGAACTTTGAGTTATGAGATATATGGCTAAAGAAATTGATCTGACTGAAATAGAAGAATTTATTAGAGTATTACATTGTGATATTAGATGGGTTATAATTGATATTTTGAAAAAAGGTCCTAAAACATCTAGCGAGATTCTTAATGCTTTAAAAGATTATGAAGAAGATATTAAAAACAAAAAACACCAAAATTGCAAACACCTTTGTTTGAAAGGTAAAGGAAGAGATATACAGAAACCTACTTTGTATTATCATTTACGGGAATTAGAAAGCGTAGGAATTATTGAAGTAACGAAAACAAAACCTAGTAAGCAAAAAAAAGCCCCTATAAAAGTTTGGAAATTGAATATTGAAAAATTAACAATAAATTTTATGAAATAGAAATGTGAGTCTTTTTTTTGATTATTCTTCGAATTATTAAGAAAAAATAATTCTTTTGTTTTTAAACTAAAAATTTGTAATATCTAAAAGTCTAGTTTTTTAATACTTTAACCGCGAAATTTTTATAATTCATAGAAAATAACTTTATAATTACTCCCAATGTATAATAAATTGATAGTTAAAATCCTAAACAAAAAAGTGAAAAATTATGAAACAAGAGATATTAAAAGACGTTTTTTACGTGGGGTATGTGGATTGGGAAGTGAGGAATTTCCATGGTTATAGTACCCATAAGGGCTCATCTTATAATGCTTATATGGTAAAGAGTGGAGATACTTATATATTAATAGATGCTGTTAAACGAACTTACTTTGAGGATTATTTAGAAAAGATCAAATCCGTGTGTGATCTAAAAGAGATTAAGTATTTTATCGTTAACCATATAGAGCCTGACCATTCTGGTTCATTTCCTCTAATAGAAAAATATCTTCCTAATGCGGAAATAATAGCATCAACTAAGGGTGTTGAGATATTAGAACAACATTACCATCAAGAGGTAGAAGCCGGAAGATTCAAGCAAATTAGAGCTGTGAAAGAAGGGGATACTTTAGAGGTGGGGAATGGTAAAGTGTTTACGTTTGTACCCATCCCCATGATTCATTGGCCAGATTCCATGGTGTCATTTATGACTGATGAAAACGGCAAGAATGTACTATTTTCTAATGATGCGTTTGGACAACACTTTGCAACATCGAAGATATGGGATGATGAAAACGACTTATCTGTTATAATGCAAGAAGCTGAAAAGTATTATGCGAATATTCTATTGCATCTTTCCAATTTAATAGCAAAAACGATTCCCAAAGTTGCTCCTCTACCGATTGAGATAATATGTCCCTCTCACGGAGTTTGTTGGAGAAAGCATATACCAGAAATTTTGGAAAAATATACGAAATGGTCCAGTGGTGAAATAGAGGAAAACAGTGTTTTAATCGTATATGATACAATGTGGAATAGCACTGAGAAAATTGCAAAGGCCCTTTATAAAGAAATTACCAGTAGGGGGATTCCTGTAAAACGATTTAGATTGACCAATGCCGATTATTCAGATGTGATTACGGAAGCTATGAAAGCTAAAGCCATTTTAGTAGGCAGTCCAACATTGAATTTGGGTATGTTTCCTTCAGTTGCAGAGTATGTATACTATCAAAAAGGGCTTAAACCAATGAATAAAGTTGGAATAGCATTTGGAAGCTATGGCTGGAGTAAAGGTGCAATCAAAGAAATAGTTGAACAATTAGAGGCAACAAAAATTGATGTTATAGATACTATCGAAATTAAATTTGTCCCAAGACCCGAAGATTTAAATTTCAAAGCAATAGTCGATAAATTAGTCGAAAAAATGGGGGGAAATTAACCATGATTGACTTTAGTTTAACTGAAGATCAATTAGCTTTGCAAAAAAAAGCAAGAGAATTTGCCATTAGAGAAGTTTTACCAGTTGCTAGAAAGTATGATGAAGCAGAAGAATTCCCGATTGATGTTATTAAAGCTGCTTATAATGAAGGCTTATTAAATTTAGGTATTCCAAAAAAATACGGTGGAGCTGGATGTGGTCTATTAGAATCATGTATTGTAGTAGAAGAAATATCCTCGGCTTGTCCTGGAATCGCAACATCTGTGTTTGATAATAATCTAGGAGCAGAACCAATTGTTATAGGGGGAAATGAAGAGCAAAAAGAAAGAGTTCTAACCGATATTACAAAAAATTTTAAATTAATCGCTTTCGCAACTTCTGAGCCTACTATGGGTTCTGATGTAGCTGGAATGAAATGTCGGGCGGTAGAAGATGGGGGAGATTACATTTTAAATGGTGCAAAATTTTGGATTACTAATGGCGGGTATGCTGATTATGTAACTATTTTCGCTACAGTTGATCCAGAAAAAAAACACAAGGGTATTGCGGCGTTTATTGTCCCTACCGACACTGAAGGTGTTAAATTAGGGAAGCATATTCCTAAATTGGGTCAAAGATCATCAAATACCGTTTCAGTTGTTTTAAAAGATGTAAGAATTGGAAAGGAAAATGTACTTGCTAAACCGGGGAGAGGATTTGTATTAGGAATGCAAACATTTGCTCACACTCGCCCTGCTATTGGAGCTTTTGCGGTAGGATGTGCTCGCTCAGCTATGGAATATTCAATTGATTATGCTCAAAAAAGAGAAGTATTTGGACGAACAATTGATCATTATCAAGCGATTCAATTTAAAATTGCTGAAATGTATAAAGACATAGAAGCTGCCCGGCTTTTAACATATAAAGCAGCTTGGGAGGCAGATCAGGGTAAAGACAATAACTTAAGTTCCTCAATCGCTAAAGCATTTGCTTCTGACGTAGCTATGAAAGTCACAACCGAGGCAGTACAAATTTTTGGGGGTTATGGTTATCTTAGGACATACCCCGTCGAAAAATTATTCAGAGATGCGAAGCTGTATCAAATATATGAGGGAACATCCGAAGTTCAAAGAATAATTATTTCTAAATTCGTTATGAATCAATACAAGCATGCCATGCCAAAATTAGGTAAAGTTAGAAAAAACTAATAATAAAATATTCCTACTTTCTTTTTCTTTTTTTTATTTTGTAATAGTACTTTTCGCAATATCCACTGCAGAAAATTAGAGCATTTTCATTTAACCAAATATCTTTTAATTCTTTTAATTTTAGAAAATTGTAAATCTTGGAGAATTTATATATATCTAACGAAATATTGCAATTTTGACAATTCCTTTTTTCCGGTCCCAGATTTTTAATTAGTTTAAGCTCATGTATTTTTAAGTTTTTGAAACATTCACAACAATGGAATTCTAAAATAGGTGCGTGCCATAATTTTAATATGTATTCTGGAGTAAATTCTAAATTGTCAGACAGGAAATCATAGATGTTTAACCTCTTACCACATGCCCAGCAATTTCTTTCCTTGAATTTTTTATGCTCATCCAAAATTTTAATTAAGTCTCGTAATTTTTGAATTTTACTCCATAGATCAGCATTGTTTATTTTCTGAAAATATGACAGCGAAAATACCTCTCTTAATCCTTGTAGAATTCTTTTAATGATTAGAGTTAATCAAGTTATATATATTACCCTATTAATTTTCAATGATGTAATATTTATATTTCAAATCAGTGAAAATCGTCTCTCTTAAATGAATTTTTTAAATTCTTAAAGCATAGATTGTAAAGGTTTAGCTTTTATTTAGAAAAAAAAATGAAAATTATATTTAAAATCTGCTTAGCTAATCGGGATGCTTAACATAATGATCCCAGACTCCTAAATTCTTTCCGCTTAGTTCAAAAGAAGTGTACAAGTCAGTAAATAGATTTTCCTCTTCGATCTGTTCTTGTATAAACCAATTTAATAGATCAAGGGCATAATATTCCTTTCTATCAGTGGCTAAATCCATCAGTGCCTTAATTTTACTAGTGATGTGTTCTTCATGCTTTATTGCTTCTTTCAGAACGGTTTCAACATTTTGATAATTTGTAGTGACTTTCTCAATTGTTCCATATTCTACTTTCCCACCTGTTTCGATAATGTAATTGACAAATTTCTGAGCATGTATATATTCTTCAGATTCTGCATGGATCTTCATAAATGCTGCCAGACCTTTTAAACCCTGTTCCTCAGCCCATGCGGCCATACCTAAGTAAATATAAGCAGATCTAAGCTCTTCAACAATCTGCTTATTCATCAAATCATTCAATTCTGGTGAAATTAAGTTTACCATTTTTATATCACCTATGTATAATGACAATTAACTTCTTTTAAAATTAATCTAAATAAAATATAAATTTCTTTTAACGTATAGATATAAAATGTAAATATATTTCATTATTTCTACTAATCTCTTAATTCTTAATAGAACCATGAAGTTGGATTTTTATAAAGATTCTTTAATCTTCTTAGCTGCTGTTAAAAATTCCTCAGCGACTATTGTTGGGTTAAATTTCCCTTCTTCAAGTTCGTGATAATGTTCCATGCCATGCCCTGTTAATAAAAAAACAGTATTACATCCCGCATTAGTTCCAAGATTAACATCAGAGGGGTGATCACCTATCATCCAGGATCTTTTTAAATCAATATTAAATTGTGAGACTGCTTGGTTAATGTACTTTGTATTAGGTTTTCGACACTCACAGTTCTCATCTTTTTTATGAGGACAAAAATATGTTTTTTTAATTTCAATTCCTTCTTTTGCTAAGGTTGTAACTAATAAATTATTAAAAACATAGAAATCATCGACCGTATAATATCCACGCCCAATTCCGGATTGGTTAGTTATTATTATAAATATATATTTATCCTGAAGCATTTTGAGTCCCTCTATTACTCCAGGTAAGAGTTCAAAATCTTCTATTTTATGAACATAGCCTGAATCTTTATTTAGCGTTCCGTCTCTGTCCAAAAATATTGCTTTATTTTCTTTCATTTAATTTCGAATATTTGAATTATGATTTTGATTAATTATAACATGAAATATATGTAAAACCAAAGATATCCAATTCCTATTATAACATGAAGAAATGCAAAAGAACCTCCTATTTTCAAAAGTTTATTATAGTTCATCTCATAAAGATGATTCTTTTTAGCAAGTTCGAGCGTCATCATATCGCAAGCAGCTCCTTGAGGTAAAAAATTCCCTCCTAAATTTATTCCCAATATAAAAGCGATAAGTAGCGGAGTGGCTGCATAGCCAGCTTCACTGATTAAAACTTGGATAATGGGTATGAATATAACTGTTACCGGAACATTATCTAATAATCCAGAGAGAATAGATGTGGCGATTAAGATTACTATACATAGTAAAAATAGATTTTCAATTGCTAAATTCAATACGGTCCGTTCCATTATTAAGATAGTCCCATTGATTTCCATACAGAATACCAAAATAAACAAGCATATAAAGAAAAACACTAGTTTATAGTCAACTTTAGTTAAGTAATAAGAGATGTCTGGATGCTTTTTTCCCTCTCGATCACGAGGATTAATCAGAGCAAACATTAATGCTCCAAAAATACCAACAAACAATATATTCGGAATTATTATTAAAAGTATTATAAATATGAATAAAGCAATTATATTTTTATTGAAAACTTTCCTTTTTATCGGCATTTCCATAATTATTAATTCATGAGGTTCAATATGATATAGTTCCAAGGGTTCTTCATTAATGATACAATGAGGTAACCAGATTTTTTCGAGTGATTTTTTAAGAATAAAATAATCTAAAAGTAAGAGAGTAACCAGTGTAGAAATTATAAAATATAATCCTAAATTAAGAAGAAACCAGGTTGTAGATAAGTCAAATTTTGCTGCAATTAAAATATTCTCTGCTGATCCAAAAGGAGTTAACGTAGAGGCGAGATTAATGCATATAGTAGTTCCTAATAAGAATGGAGTCGGATTAATATGCATTTTTTGGCATGTACGAATTATCATCGGAATAAAAATTACTGCCACTGAAACGTCCTCAATAAAAGCAGCGCTTAGGGTTGATGTTAAACACATTATCCAAAAGAATTTTCTAGTATTAGTTTGAATTTTATTAGTTATTCTCAAAGCAAGCTCTTGAAAAATTTGTTTATCTTCTAATATTTCTACAATGACGAATAATGCTATTAAAAAGAAGACGACTTCCCATTCAATTGCTAACATCAAGTTTTCCATAGTTATAGCATCCGGTAAAAAGTAGAAAGTTGCTATAACTGCTAAGAACATTGCTGCTATACTATATGTTAAAAAATCTGTTTTTTCACGAAAGAGAGCAACTATTACCATTGCAAAACAAGCAATCACTATGATCTGCAAATATGCTGACATATTTCAAAAAGGGAATTAAGCTAGTTTCACTAGAAATAGTTAAAATAATACTTCATACCCTTTAAAATTTTAATCTTTTTATCTATAAGGATTAAATAAAAAGATACTTACGCTTATTTTTTTCGTTATATTGCTGATGATATTCTTCTGCTTCGTAAAATTTTGTGGCGGGCACGATTTGGGTTACTATTTTTTTTTTATAAATTCCACTTTTTTCCATTTCTTCCTTTGATGCTAATGCTTCTGCTTTCTGCTCATCATTATGATAAAAAATTGCAGATCTATATTGGGTTCCAACATCCCAACTTTGCCGATTTAAAGTTGTGGGGTCGTGAATTTTCCAAAATCTCTCTAATAATTCTTCATAAGATATAATTGAAGGATCATAAATTATTTCGACAGCTTCAGCATGACCCGTCTTATGTGAGCAAACATCCTCATATGTAGGATTTTCAAAATGCCCTCCAGTATATCCTACCCTAGTAGAAATAACCCCTTTCACTTTTCGAAAGGTAGCCTCTACACCCCAAAAACATCCAGCACCAAAAGTTGCTATTTCTTTCATTCTAGTAAAATGAAAATAATTCTGTATAAAAAATATAATTCTAATTAATAATAAATTAAAGAAAGAGGATACTAATAATTTAAAATCAAAAGGAATGAAAAACAATTAGAACAATTACAAAAACTGAACTAGGGATTAGTCTATGGTTTTATTAAATCATTTAATTTCTTTCTTATATAATTTTACAAATTTTTGAGCCTCCCGATAATCTTTTATGATTTCCCCATTATTTGGATCTTTTAACAATAGTCTTTCCACAAATTCATCATGAATGATATATTGGCTTATAATTTCATTAACGTCTTTAGAT
>JAHQWS010000095.1 GCA_029856295.1 Promethearchaeia archaeon | reverse complement strand
AAATAATTTTTTTCAATAAATATAATATTATAACATCAATTTAAAATTAAAAAAAGAAAAAAGATATAGAAAGTTTATTTGTGGCAAAGCCTCTCAAGTAAGGTTGGATCGATAATTTCTTTTGGTTTCCAATCTTTTGATTTCAAGTATTCCTGAATTTCAGTTTTCAAATTAATAGGAATGTCTGTTTCTACACGGATGTATTTTTCTAAATCATTTGGTAAATCGACTCCCTTATATTTGCGTTCTAAGTCAATCCAGTGAGATAACTTAATCATTCTACCTTTAGAGTTATCTGCGGGCCTTATACATAATTTTGCTACGAGACAAATTGCTTGCTCAATAGTTTCAGCAGTTGTTAATAGATGCTCAGGACCAGGCCCAATAACATGATCAGGAGTTCCATCCCGGGCATTCCACACTTTCCATGTATCTTCATCATCTGATCTTCCGATATACATTCTTCTGTACTCAGCAGAATGGGGACCACAAACTGCAGGCACCCCTACACTATTAGCCATGCTTGCAATACTCGCTGCCTTTTGACTCATGGCACCCCAGGCAACTCCAACTGCGCCAACTCTATTTAAGATATAATCTGCGATTTCTTCAAAATTTCCCCTTAATGGCCGTCTCGCGAAAATATTAGCAACTTTACAAGCAGCACCAGTTATGTGAGGATTTGACACACAAGAACCAACATTAACTAATCCGCCTCTATCAAAATCACCCGTAAATCTATCATAAAGCGTCTTTCCCTCTTCGTTTTTTACTAAGCCAATGTCCAATGCTCCGCAGCCAGATACTACTACTATATAATTTCTTATACAAAATTCTTCTGCCATTCTGTATAATTCTTGAATTTCTTTACCATAATTAGCACACCCGATTATCGCAACAATTCCGGGGATTTCTCCTAAAACGATAGGGGCTCCAACATTTCTAATTTCAGTGTCCATGATCGGTCCACGTCCAACTCTACATTTGAAAGTTTCGTTTTTAATTTTGTCTCTTCCAGCATACATTATTAGAGTTAGAGGTGAGACCTCCTTCATACATTCCGCTTCACATCTACCACAATCTAAACAGGAATCAAAAACTTCGGCTAATAGAGAAAAATCCCCTTCCTTCACTTTACTTACTCCCTCAACGAGTGGTAAATTGTTTGGACAATTGCGCTGACAATTACCACATCCATTGCATTTATAAGCCATATCAATGCATCCTTGCTCATCAGGAATACCACTTTTAGCTTTTCTAATGGGTTTTACTTTAATCGCAGTTTCAACAGCTACTTGACCTGCTTTTATTGGATCTAAAATTAATACCCCATCCATTTTGCCACTAACTAGATCGTCAATGATTTCTTCTGCCGGATCGTTTGTTCTATTAGGTAATCCCCCCATTATTTTTTCATTAGTAGCTATAAATGGAGCATTCACTAATTTGGCTTGTTCATAACTGCGTAAGTGAACACATTGTTCGTCAACCATTACAACATCTGCTAATCCAGAACGGATAAAGAACATTTGGCGGGAGAGTGACCCAACGATTTTAGCGCCTGAATGATACCTTGTTAAATCTAAAGCAGTGCAACAAATAGCACCTACATCGACCCTATCGTCATAACCTTTTTCCCTCATATAATCTACAAGTTCCACTCCAGGAGCTACATTATGCCCAATCATTAAAATTGTTGCTTTATTTTCCGTATCCAGCGTTCCCATACCTAATTCCACGATTGGTACATTAGGATCTCCCATTGGAAATCCATACGCAGCAATTTGTGCGGCATCGGAGATTTCCATACCAACTGAATCAGCTAACCCTGCCAGAAAGCTTTTAGATTCATAATCCAGATAACTTGATTCCTGTCCGGTGTGTGCTGAAGCGAGAAGATGGGTAATTATATAATGTACCCATTCCATAGCGGTTTCCAAATCTTCTAATGTCTCTGGCTTCATACCAACCACTAAACGTGTGTGTGGCATCTCCACGGCGATACTGTTTCCAAAATTAATCGGAACATTGCCATATTTTTCTTTTAACCAGTGAAGCAGATGATCTCCATGAGCACTATGGCATGATGCTCCAATACAGCACGCAATTTCAACTATTTTTGAACATGCGGTTTCAAGATTAATACCACACGCGCCCGTACGCCCCTTGGAAAGGTTGCATTTGCCGAATGTACAGAGGCAACACATATCGCAGATTGGCATATAGAATGGTTTATATCTTTCCATCATTTTGAAGAACCAAGGTCTTAAAGTTGGAATATGTGGTTGAGGTGTTGGTCCCATAGGTTCCCATTCTGTCTCATCTCCATAGGATACTTTCCCGGTAGTTAGCTCAAATCCTTTGATTGAGCCCATTGGACCTTTGTATGAATCAATCTTAATTTTTGCGCCTTTTTTACTCATATTTACATCAATATTTTATTTTATTTTTTTTTAAATTACTTAATAATTTGTGTTATCTTTGATTTTATTTTAAGTTGAGGTATGAAACATCACACCTCTTTCATGGGAGTAAAAACGATTGAAAAACTAAAGTATGTTGGTTATATTCTAAAATAAAACCTAGGTTTTTACTTTCGCAAAAAATGTGTGAAATTTCATTTCTTGGAAAAAATCTTTAAGTTTTAATGGAAGGAAAATATAGAATTAATTTGGCTTACAAGTAATAAATAAATATAATAAATAAGTTATTCTTAAAGACTTTTTAGGAAGTCTGAGATATGTCCCTCTCCTTCTAACGGATCGATATCTTCATCTCCAAACTCACTTGTCAGAAGAGAGTATTTAAAAATACAGTGTTCATCACCTAGAAGTGTACATTTAACTTCTTCGCCTTCTACGTCAAGTTCTAATTGTTCGAGTATTCCGCTAAAGATACCTTGATAAAGAAGGCATACGTTTTTAGCCATTATATTTTCTTTCTCATCTGAAATAACTGGTTCATGTACATGAATATAGATTTCTTTTTTTCTAAATATGGCTTCTAGAATTCCATAACCTAAATGTTCAAAAGTTTCAAGAACACTTAAAACAACTTCCTTTTTAGTCGATAAATCTTCATTGCTCAAATTTTCTCCCGGAAATAATTTTTCGATGAAGTATTTCGCGATGGTTTTTCCAACCCATAAAATGATATCTTCTGCATTCGTTCCAGCAAATTCTGTAAATTCGATGATTTCAATAGGGCGTAGCATTAATAATCGTAAATCTTTATTTCCAATATACAATTGCCCTGTTTTTTCATCGACGACGATTTGGTCATCATGTTTAGTTTTTTTAAATCTCTTAGACATATTTGAATTAATCTCTCAATGCATATATTTAATAAATATTATTTATCTCGTTAATTATTTAAAATTTGTTTAAAAAAAATAAAAATTTGCTCAGAAGTTATATTAAATCAAATATTTCTTTAGTAACAATCTCGATATTAAATTTCGTCTTGACTGATGTAAAAAGAAGTTTCCATTCCCTATTTTGAATTTTATCGAATTCAAAGTAAGTGTTAATTTCATTCTTTAGTTTTTCAGATTGATCTTCTGTAATTTCATCTGAATGTTGAATTAAATCAATTTTGTTTGCCAAGATTAACACGGGAATTCCGAGTAAATCATATCTATTTATTATTTTCCAAAATTCTTTTTTTGATTCTTCAAACCTTCTTTGATTTGCGACATCTATCATATATATAACGATGTTAGAATCTTGGAGGCCGATAAGCCATTTTTTTCGAAATGTACGTTGTCCAGGCATATCCCAAAACGCTAAGAATCCTTTTTCTTCAGCTTGAACATAATCTATGGAGAACTTTTTAGTAGGCATAAAGTAGTTATCATTAAATTCACCAGTTTTGATTCTTCTCACTAAAGAGGATTTTCCTACATCATCAATTCCAAATAAAAATACTTTTATAAAGGATTCCTGGTAGCGATATTCAATTTGAGGACGTCTTTCTACTTGTTCATCTCCAAATCTTCTAATATCAATAAAGATGGTAATTAAGAAGTTTTCAATTTCTATTTCGTCCTCAAAGGAACAAGATTTCTCGACATTTAGAAGTTCAAATAAAAGTTCATTAAAAATATCTTTATAGTCATATGGGTTATCGTCTTTATCAAAAACTAACCCGATGATAATTTTTCCATTAATACAAGATGTATAAATGTTTAGTCCATCAATTATTTGGGGGATGGGGCTATCAATCAAGTAAAGACCTGTAGTATTATGCAGATTATTTGATGGTGAAAATTGAGAAGATTGCGCTTTAGACTTCAAAATTTGATCCCCGTGATCATGTCCATAAATCACTTTGCTTATTTGGTCTTTATCATCGAAGTTGATAATATCGTTTGGATACCCATAAATATTAAGCTGGTTTAGGTCTTGAAAATTTTTTCCTATGAAGAGAAATATATTAGTTAACAAAGATATTCCAAAGATATTAATTCTTTAAGTGTGGTAATAATATTTTATTAAAAAAAGTTTTGAATTAATCTTAAAGTACACATCTTCGTGAATTTCTTTAGATTTAAAGTTTTCGCATTAATTTTCTTAATTTTAAATACATTTTTTTATGAATAGAGATGCTTAGGAAAATTTGGATGCTATTCATTTTCGGTATTCTCTTCTGAGATTTGATCTTTAGAATCCGGTTCATCTGGCTCTGCTTCCGATGTTGGGGCTGATTCTGGAGAACCTTGAGACCCTACAGGAGTCTCACAAATAGGGCATTCAGTCCATCCTTTTCTAAGACTGTACCCACATTTCACACATTCTGTCATGTCATCATCTGGTTTCCATTCTGGAATATCCAATCCCCCTTTTCTCTTTTTAGCTAATTTCATCAATTCTTCTTCTGTCCACACGTCCATACCCTCGGGTATCCCGCTCCCTCTCTCTTCAGATAATTTTTGTAAATCTTCCGAAGACCAAACATCCATATCTGGTGGGACTCCTCCACCTCTTTTACTGGCTTCTTCTGCAAGTTCTTCTACGGACCAAACTTTTAATTCTTGACCGCCGGGAGTTCTTAATGCACCGGGTTGTTGTTGAGATACTTGACCTGTTTGTTCTAAACCTGCGCCTTTACCTGTGGATGGAGCCTCACAACATGCAGCCGAAAATCTTAATAACCCCTCAAAACAGTTTCCATATTTTTTTGAATCTTTACTTTCTTCTAAAAGTAATATTAGACTAGTATTATTTGAAGGAATAGGTATAGCTATTCCGCATACTGATATGTCAGATTTAATGCGACCTGTGTATAAACCAGTTCGAATCTTTTCCATGGGCTCTAATAGATCTGTTTTACTCATTAAAAAATCACAGATCGGTTCTCCATGCCGTTGATATCCCTCATGGTACTTTGCCAGTTGACTCCGAGTTGATGATGACTCTAGTGATTCTATAATAGTACTCACATATGGATAAACAAGCGATTTTGGTTTACCTTGCTGAGATTCATCTAATTTATACCCCTTTAGATCCAGTTCTCCCATAAAAGGTGCAAATAACGGTTTTTCATTTTTAATCTTTCCATAGATGGTCGTTCTTGAAATTACACATTTAATTTCCCCATAATAGGAAATCGCGTTATCAAGCAATTCAACTTTTTTGTTATCTAATTCTATGCGAGGAACGCTCCTAAATAAAACATCAACCCAGGGTAATTCTTTTACTGGAATCACAGCAACGCATGTTTTAGCAATGAGTTCTTGTAACTTTTTAGCATAATCTTTAAGAAATTGTTTTAAATCCTTTTCAGAATCTTTAAATTTCTCTTTCTCTATATTTGCTTCAGCTTTTTTTAAGAAATTTTCAAACTTTTCCTTGTTTTTTTGTAAATTCCCCCCTAGTTTTGTAATATCACCCACAATATTATCCTTCAATATAAATATTGCGTCCTCAATTAATTTCTTCTGGTAATCGGATAACTCTGAATCTAAATATTCGCTTACATCAAATTGGAGATCATTCACAAATGCCTCAAATAAATCTTGCTCGCTCATTATCGATTCTAACTTAATAATTTTTATTTGTTATAATTATATCAAGGAATAGCATATAAAAATTTAATTGAATAAGAATTCGGTTAACATTATGAAAAATAAAAAAAAAATAAAAAAAAATTGAGAATTTCTTTTTAAAATTCAAGTCTTTTGATGATTTTGTAAGTTTTGAATTCTTGCACAGGAGTTTTTTTATTTTCTGAATCGACTATGGGAACACGAACAAATTTTTCCTTATCATAGTCATCAACATCAGACTTATTATAGTCTGGGATATGTTTCGCCAATCTTAATTCCTTTAAAAGAAATTCTCTTACAGCACACCTAATCAATTCGGATCTAGATGGATAAAGACCATTCTCCCCTATCAATCTATTGATCGCCTCGATATACGATTCTGGCACGTTAATTGTAACTATTTTCACTATTATTACACCTCATTTATAGATTTAATTAGAGATATAACAGTTCTGGATAATATTTTCAATTCATTTACCAAACTGATACACCTCATCATTATTGCTTACAATTTTCATTTAATTACACCTTTTATGAGCTTTTAAAATTATGGGCTTTTGAAATCACAACAATTATCTCGGATTTGAATAATTACAACCCTTTCCTGTAATTACATTCGGAACTATACTAAATATAACTATCGGGAACAAATATTCTTGCAATTGTTAAATTCAATCGCCTTATCTTCCTTTTTTTTATAATAATATTTATTATGAAATAATATATAAATCTTTATTTTTTATCGGGTTAATATAAATTAAATTATAAATATTTAATGATTAACCGAAGAATCTTGTCTGATATTTAAGCATTTCTTATTAAACTATTAATTTTTCAAATAACGCTCTAAACCTCAAATTTACAGAGATATTTTTTTTTAAAATAATAAAAAAATTTTTTCTGAGTTTATTAGCGATAAAAAAAAATGTTACTTGTATAGATAAGACCGTTAAACAATAATCACTATATAGATAAAATTACTATAAATTGTTCATAATTAACTTTTTTTTCAACAATATTCTTCATTTTCCCGTGAAAAAAGGGAAATTGTGTAATTAATAAAACCTAAATTGTTTCATCATTGATGTCATTTGTGTTAAAAATATAAATATAAGATTTATAAAAGACAATTACTAATTTAATTCTTATAGATTGTTAACAAATTAAGCGATAGAATTTAAATTTTTACAAAAGTATATGTTAGTTTTTAGCTATTTTGACAGAATCTTAGGTCCTAAAGTATTTCTGACAAATCCTCAGAATTTAATTAATAGTTTAGACGAGGAATATATTAACCAAATCAAATCATTAATGGAGTCTGAAAGCACGGGGTTTTTCACTCATAATTTTTCATCTGAATTTAAGACTGCAAATTGGGCGTTTAATTTAAAATCGAAATGGGCACGAGGTCGTTCTGAATTAGCCATGATCTCCTTAATCGTTTCAGAGGAAGAACCTGATTATTCTACGTATGAAAGCATTCTCTCAAAATTTGTGGAAAAATTGAATAGTATTCCTGAACTCTACAAGGCATTTTATATAAATTTCGATACAATAGATATGAAAAAAGAAGATATCCAACACAAATTTACATTATTAAAAGAGGAACTTAATAATTTATATAAAATATTAATAATAAAAAAAATCGAAACCGAAAGGCA
>JAHQWS010000094.1 GCA_029856295.1 Promethearchaeia archaeon | reverse complement strand
ATAAATAACAATGGAAATTATGGTATATCTTTAACTAATAGTACTTTTAACACTATTTCGGATAATAATATAAATGATAATCCAACCGGGATTTACATAGAAAGTTCTAATTATACCCATGTTGTAAGAAATAACTTAACTGGAAATAATATAGCTTATAAAGAGACAACAGATTGTATTGGAAATGTATTTATAAATAATACTTATGATACAATTAGTATTGGTGGTGGAGGCGGAGGTGGAGGTGGAGGAACAAGTGGTGCTGAAACACCTCAAGATATGTTGCTATTAATTCTTATTATAATAGTAATTGGAGCTGTAGCAGGAATAGCTTCAGGAGGCATATATATTACTAAAAAAAATAAGAAAAAAAGTGCTTCTATTATATCAAAGGATGGAATGACTCAATCTCGTACAACTGTAATTAAACAGAAGATGGTGAAACCTAAAAAGCTTAAAGAAACCATTCCTCATAAAAAACCGATGAAAGCTTCAGAAGTTGTTGTACCTCCTGTAGATATTGCAGAAGCAGAAAAAGAAGAATTAGAAAAGACGGAATCAGAAATGAAAATAGAGAAGAAACAGGCAATGTGTGTGGTTCACAAAGGACCGATCACAGGTACCGTTTATATATGTCCTAATTGCGAAACATATTACTGCGTAAGATGCGCCACCGCATTAAAAGAAAAAGGAGAAAAATGTTGGTCGTGTGATTCTGAGATTGAGATTACTGTTCCTGATGAAGTAAAGGAAAGAATTCAACAATTAGAAACTCAAATTGCCTCGCTTAAAGATACAGCTCAAAAAATTGATGAAAATTATTTTGCAGAAGCCGTTAGTAAAGAAGAATATTATAATATGAAAGATTCGATTGCCCAAAAGATAACGGAGCTAAATAAAGAGTTAAATGAATTGAGAAGTTAAAAAAAATGTTGTCTTTTAAATTTCATTTTGTTGCGCTAAATTACTTCTTTTAGCTTGATATTCCGTACATCTTGTAAATTCTGGAAAATGACCGCATAAAGAAAATTTTTTTGGTAGTGAGCATTTCTCGTAAAAAGCGCAATTTAAGTTAATATATGGTTCAAATTTCGTTTTTGAAACAATTTCTGAAATCTTATAAATTCATGAATGGGTATAGGTTTGAATTGTATTGATTTTGGTACTTTAGGATTACGATGTTTCAGCCATGGTCTATTTGGATTCACCCACTCTGACTCGTTTTACTGGTGTACTTTAGATGTATGCCAAATAAAGATACTGAGCGCTACATTATTGTAAAAGGGTACATTCATAAAATCCCCTTTACTACTCCAGTAGTGAATCATGATAATACCACTGCGAAACAATGCTTTGACTGTGGGAAAGTGTTAACCTTTCAAGAATTTTGTAGAAATCTTTCAGGAATTTTGTAGAAACCCATCAAAATCTCAATTTTATTATAGTATAATTTGAATTTTGGTTATTTAAATAAAGAACAATTCCTGTGCGAATTCCTTTAAGGCCCATTTCAAGCTAAGTTCAAGTAAATGGTTATAAATTGCCAGAGCTTGCTCATAATCTCTAAGATTATAAAAATAAATATCTCCAATTGTATAAAGTACGTGAAATTTACCCTCTTCAGGCTGATGACCTTCCGGTTCGAGCCGATCATAAATTGCGATTTTAAATTTTAGAAAACTAGAAAATTGTAAATTAATTGCAAAAATTTCATTTGAATTGGGGCATAAATTCCGCATGCGCAATTAATAATTCATTCATTATTTTTTTTGCAGGATTTGTGTCAACAACATAGGGACATGCGAGGAGTGCTTGGTATAAAATATCTTTATCACCGGTAAGAGCGGCATCAACGCTCAACTCCTGCCATTCTATCACCTGTCTTATTATTCCTATAAATGGTTTAGGCAAATCTCCTACATTTATAGGAGTGATTCCTTTTTTATCGACAATCGCATGTCCCTCAACAACAGCACCTTCCGGAAGATTCGAAATTGTACCCGGATTGCGGAATAAAATGCCTCCCCACTCCCTTCTTTCATCTGCAGCAATACTAACAAGCACACCGATTGCTTGTCTCGCATGGAAGGGATTAAAGCAATATTCTTCGGGGTAGTCCTCATAACTCATTCCACTAAGCACCATTTCCACAAATTTCCAACGCTTTTCAGTCCACCCAAATATTGTATCTTCCCATAATGGATCTCTACTTCTTTCATTTAAGGTTCTTCCGTGTTCCCAATATGGAGTAATATGTGGTGAACTTGTGCTCCAAACATCGTATAGCTCAAGAAATTTGAATCCTAATCCAAAATCCAATGGCATCCAAGGAAACTGAGTAAAAATTTTAAACGCTTCTCCAGATTTGATCTTTTGTGTTAATTTTTCTTTAAAAAGAGAATAACCATCTTTTCCATCTAGTTTCAAATCAACAATTCACGAAAAATGATTTAATCCAATCGAACGCGGTTCGTAATCTTCGCTTATCGTGTGCTTTCTATTTAAGGGTGGTTTTTCAAGTATTCTAGGAATAAATAACATAATATTGCCGGCAACTCAGTCACACACGGGAATGTAACGAAGATTAGTCTTTTTCCACACTGCATCGGCCACGAGACTAGCAGGATTAATGTAGCTTATAATCCATGCATCAGGGCACAAATCTTTTATCATTTCACAGTATTCTAAAGTTGTTGGAATAGTGCATTGAGCCATAAACGTACCTCCGGGTCCAGTGGTTTCATCTCCAGCGATACCATGCTTGGTCGGAATTTTGATGTCATACAACATATGCTCACGTCCACCGACCCTATAGCTTGGTAGAATAAAGTCCGAACCTTCCAGCGCCTCCTTGGCATCAGTAGTAAAACTGAACTTAAAGTCTGCATTTACTCTTTCGGCTAATTCTTCTCCTAGTTTAGCTAGCGTAGGCAGTGTTTCGGGATTTAAATCCATTAAACAAAATTCGCTCCCTTTCAGATCTTCTTTATTTTCTGTTGCCGCATAAATTAAGGAGAGCATAAAAGGAGTCCCTGCGCCTAGAATACAAATTTTTCTATCGGTCAATTTCATCTTTCGCCTTTAATTCTTTTGTTTCTATAAATTTATATTAGTAAAAAATTATTCTATATTGTTTTAACCTTTTTGTCGAGAGTTGAACATTGCTCATAATAAAGAATAAGGGATATTTAGTTCTATCTGATTTCTTGTATGTATTTGTAAGCAGTTTGTTTTTTCAAAAACTAATTTAAAAACCTTGAACGCGTAAAAAACTTGTAAACTAAATTATTATTAGAGATATTTTTAAAAAGAGGGAAAATTAAGATTCAAATATTAAATTTCAAAATAATATAAAAATTGATTTAAATGGAAACTCGTATTTTTGGAAGAACTGGTACAAAGGTTTCATTTGTAGCATTGGGGGGTTGTGGACCCGGATGGGTTGATCAAGAAGAAGCAGATAAGGCTGTAAAACTTGCGATGGATAACGGAGTTAATATGATTGATGTTGCCCCGACATACGGACAGGCAGAAGTAAGGCTCAACCCATGGATGAAGTATAGGAACCAATTTTTTTTGGCAGAAAAAACGTTAAAAAGAAATAAAAAAGGTGCGTTGAGGCAACTTAATCGTTCATTGGAACGGCTGGGCACTACGCATTTTGATTTGTACCAGTTTCATGCTGTGGCTTCTATAGATGAATTAAATCAGATTTTAGGCGAGAACGGAGCCATGGAAGCTTTTAAGGAGGCTAAAGAAACAGGGTTAATCAAACATATTGGGATTACTGCTCATGAGGATGTGAGAGTATTGCAGAAAGCTCTCGAGTTATCTGATGATTTTGACACGATTCTTATTCCCGTATACGCCGGTGCAATGGTAAATCCTAACCCTGTGAACGACTTTAGACCGGTTCTTCAAATAGCACTAAAGAAAAATATCGGTGTAACTGCTATAAAAGCTATTTCCAAGGGAAGATGGGAAGGCGAGACTCGACGCGGCGAAAATAGGGGTAAAAATAAGTATAGCACATGGTATGAACCTCTGGATACTCAAGACCTAGTCGATCAAGCCGTATGGTTTACTTTATCTCAAGAAGGGGTAACAACTTATTCGCTACCGTGCGATGTAAGGCTATGGCCTTTAATTTTTGATGCCGTAAAACGGTATAAGAAACTCAGTAATGATGAACAGGAAAAAGTTATTACTATGGCAAGAGACCTTAAAATGCAACCATTATTTCCAGGTGATAAAATATAACAATATTTTGTTGTATCTTTAATAAAGATGATGAGAAAAGAGTAATAAAAAAAAAGGCTGAGTAAGTCAAAAATCAACCATAATTATATTCATAATCCTTCTATTTTTACACTTAGGACTAGAATTATCCAAGCAACAGCAGTCACGATTAAACCAATAAAAATAAATATAGCTGAACCCATTCCTAAACCTGCAAGTCCTAATATTATCCCTACTATTCCGATAATAATAGAGAGATATAATGTAATTGATTTTGGTGGAGTTGTTCTCATTATTTTTAAACCTCTTTTTGATTATTTATAGCAAAAAAAATAGCAAGTAAAAAATATGCAATTTATTAATTTAAATCTTTTCTCTTATGTTAATGCCAAATCCTATGAGTATCCCCCCTATCAAAAACAATCTAAAAAGCATTGGGCATAATACCAAGAAATAAAACGTAGTTTTTCCATTATCAGTTACTTCAATTATTACACTAGTTTCACAAGCTATTAAATTAACTCCACAACTAACGCTTTACAATTTTGTAAGTTAATATTCCCTTTATGCCAAATTTTGAGAAGAAAATAAAAAAAAATAAGAAAATAATTAAAACAATTAATAAACTGAAGAAGTTAATCTCTGAAACCATAATAAATGTTAATAAAGAGGAATAAGGTTGTACGTAAAGTGAAAGCATAGAATAACAAGGTTAAAATCTCATAATCGATCTCGATCGTGTATAGGATCAATGCAATAATAATAGCTATTAATGTGATTATAGAATGACAATTTCTACCTTTTTTCTTTAACCAACTTTTGTCCTGAGAAGATATATACTCAATTACTCTTTCATTAGAAATTGAAGAGTCTTCTGCCAATTTCATATTTATAAGTCTCTTACTCCTTTTATCTTCCTGGATATTAACAATCTTTTTGAAAATCGAGCCAAGGATAAAAAAACTGATTATCATCAAGATATCTTCTAATGTATTCGTTGTTTCAAAAGGGACATTTGGTCCGTATGCGTTAATAACCAATATCAATACTAGCATTGATACTAACATGATTCTTACAGAAAACTTCGGCAAATAGAGAGGATATATCACTTTTTCCTTTGGTTTGTCAGGATATCGCACATCATCAATAAATTCTAAAAGCTCCTCTTTTTTACCTTTTCTTGCCTCGAAATAGAAAGCAACTAATATGAATATCGCGCTGGTAACCGCACTAGGTATCTCCTGGCCTCCAATTAAATAACTGAAAGGAAACGCAACCACTAAAATCGCGATTAATGCTCGAATTGAACCACGGGGCATTCCAAGTGGATATCCTTCAACATAGGCATCCTTAGCGAACCTTTTATACAAACACCAAATAATAAGGATTGAACCCAAAATCCACGTTATCATAATTAGATCATTTTATTTTATAATTGGGTGTTAAGTTCATTAAATTCTCTCTATTGAAAAATTTATTGATTTTTCGACATTTTGAAGTGATTTAAAGAAATAATTTCTTCATTCTATCTCTTTTGAATTTTCATCAGTTTGGCTATTTTACTAAAATTTTATTTAAATTGGGGCATGAATTCGGAGTGAGCAACCAATAACTCCTCCATTATTTTTTTTGCAGGAATAGTATCAATGACGTAGGGACAGGCTAGGATGGCTTGATATAGTAAATCTTTATCGCCATTAAGAGCTGCATCAACGCTTAGCTCCTGCCATTCTATCACCTGCCGTGAAATTCCTATAAATGGTTTAGGCAAATCTCCTACATTTATGGGAGTTATCCCCTTTTTGTCGACAATTGCATGTCCCTCAACAACTGTATCTTCTGGAAGATTCGAAATTGTTCCTTTATTGCGAAATAGAATGCCTCCCCACTCCCTTCCTTCATCCGCTACAATGCTAGAAAGAACACCAATAGCTTGTCTTGCATGAAAAGGGTTGAAGCAATACTCTTCAGGGTAATCCTCGTAATTTATTCCATTTAGGACCTTTTCCACGAAATTCCAACGCTTTTCCGTCCAACCGAAAATTGTGTCTTCCCAAAGAGGGTCTCTACTTCTTTCGTTTAAGGTTCTTTCATGTTCCCAGTAGGGGGTAATATGAGATGAACTTGTACTCCAAACACTGTATAACTCAAGGAACTTAAATCCTAATCCAAAGTCCAACGGCATCCAAGGAAACTGACCTAAAATTTTGAAAGCTTCTCCAGATTTTATCTTTTGTAATAACTTTTCTTTAAAAAGCGAATAACCATCTACTCCATCTACTTTCAAATCTACGAGCCAAGTAAAATGATTTAATCCAATCGAGCGTGGTTCGTAATCGTCGCTTATCGTATGTTTTCTATTGAGGGGAGGTTTTTCAAGGATTCTCGGGAGAAATAGCATAATATTACCAGCAACGCAGTCGCAAACAGGTATATATCTAAGGTTTGTTTTTCTCCACACTGCATCGGCGACATGACTAGCTGGATTTATGTAGCTGATAATCCACGCATCGGGACACAAGTCCTTTATCATTTCACAGTAATTTAAAGTTGTTGGAATAGTGCATTGAGCCATAAACGTACCTCCGGGTCCAGTGGTTTCATCTCCGGCGATCCCATGTTTAGTCGGAATTTTTATGTCATACAACATATGCTCACGTCCACCGACCCTATAGCTTGGCAGAATAAAGTCCGAACCTTCCAGCGCCTCCTTGGCATTAGTAGTATAACTGAACTTAAAGTCTGCATTTACTCTTTCTGCTAACACTTCTCCTAGTTTAGCTAATTTAGGCAGTGAATCGGGATTTATATCCATTAAACAGAATTCGCTCCCTTTCAGCGCTTCCTTTTTTTCTGTTGCCGCATAAATTAAGGAGGGCATAAAAGGAGTTCCTGCTCCAAGAATAGAGATTTTCTTATCAGTCATTTTCATCATTCGCCTTTAATTCTTTTGTTTCTATAAATTTTTATTAGTAAAATGTTATTCTTTTTTATTTTAACCTTTTTATTGAGAGTTGATTATTGCTTATAATTAACTACAACTAAGGATTTAATCAAAACTTTTAAATTTTATTGCTTTTCATATAATCATAATTAAAATAGTTCCTGATATAATAGAGTCAATAATAAAAGTTGCAGAAGAACAACTTAAGAAATCATCAAGATACATTCAATAATCAGAAAATTTTTAAATAATATTGCTCTTAAAAGATTAAGATAATAATGACTGAGATGATTACTTATTGTGGACTCTATTGCGGAGCATGTCCCTCTTATCATAAAGGTACATGCTTAGGATGCAGATCAGAAGAAAGAAAACAAAAAAGAAAATCAAAATGGGAATGCAAGATACGAATCTGCTGTCATGAAGAAAAGAATTTGAATCATTGCGGTCAATGTGAGGAAGGTTCCTGTGATTTATTAAATAAAAGACTTATCAACTCACATAATAATGATCCAAAGTATAATT
>JAHQWS010000093.1 GCA_029856295.1 Promethearchaeia archaeon | reverse complement strand
GTATAAGTCCTATCATTGACGAAGATGAGTTAAATACCGGAACAAGGAGAGAAGCGGGATATTACGGAATTAACGGCTTTTGTGTGAAGCTTACCAACGTAGCTATCTTTATTAGTATCGCCTTGGTTTTTAATAGCGTCGGTTGGGCCATATTTGACCCAACAGGTACCACAGAAGAAACGATTTTTGGCTTGCGAAGCTTAATGTTTATCTTTCCAACAGTATTTTTGGTAATTGGAATAATTTCGATTTTAAAATATCCGATAACCAAAGAAAGATACGAAGAAATAACTCAAGCGGCAAATAAGCTTCACGAAAAAAAGAAACTGAAAATATTAAAGACTTAAAAGATGTTTCAGATGTTTTTTTAATTTTATATTTTTCAACTTCAAATATTTAAAAAAGCATAATATAGAATTCCACTTTACAACTAGATAAAAAAGAATAAATTAAATACCAATAATAAATCTAAATTTCCTCTTTATGAGCCTTTAGTTTTACTGTTAAATCTCTTGCTCTTTTCGAGTACCAGACTAATAATTCTCCCGCATCTTCGGGTTTAAAGTATTCTCCTCCACACAGTGCTGCTGCACGGTTCATTAATTCATCATTTGGGTTCCCGAGACCAACAATGTAAAGAATTACATTTTGCATAGTAGAGAATTTTTTAATGGATTCAAAGAACGCATTACCGTCAGTTGGCTCTCCGTCTGTAAGCAAAACGACCATCGTGGGTTGGTTAGGATTTATTTTTTCGAATTCTGCTAAAACATACTGGGCTTGTATCATCGCAGCTCCCATATTCGTAGCTTGACCGTACGAATTTCCAATTCTATCTACAATCAAGCGAGCAGCGTCTTCCAGAATTCCTTTTTTACCACTTGCGGAGTCCATGTAGAAGGAGTCGCCAAACGGAAGCACTTGTGCTTCATCTGCAAATCTTATAACTGAAACCTTTTCTCCGAATCCGCGTCCTACTTTTTCACTTAAGAAGAGAACAGCTGCAAAAGCAGCAGAAATTCTGCGAGGGACCATAATACCGTCTTTAAAATGCTTTAAAAATTCTTGAATCTCTCGAGATTCCATAGCAGCTTTGATCCCTTCTATCGCAGGAGCGATATTTTTAGTGAGTACATCCCTGGCCATCATCGAGCGACTAATATCGATTATCAAAATGGCATTAAAAGGAATTAATCCTATCGGACTTAATGTTAGTGTCGTGTTTGGGCTAACTTGAGCTAAAATATCGCCTGTTAAATCAGGAACACAATTCAAAATGGAACATGCGATATTAACGGCATTCCATCTTAATTTGATTCCTTTAAAGATAATATAATGTGAAATCCAATCCTTTAATGAGGTTACATTTTGGCGAGCCGCACTTATGATTTCCCACATATTTTCCCCGGCTATCGGCGAAACACCTAATGAAATGCTTTGAAGCGGAATGATTTGCCTCTGATTTTTAGATACTTTTACTTCAAAACTTCCTATTCCTGAGGCTTCTAATATTTCACTGTCAATAATAATTATATTATCAGGAACCTGTTCAAGAATCTGAACTTTCCCAGCTCCAATAGCTCCAGTCAGCTCATCTTCGAATGCCAAAACATCATCATTTTGAATAGAAATTGTATGTTGTGTTCTTGGACTTACATGACAGTAACCCACTAAATTAGGTTGCCCCTGAACTTCTAACATAATTTCAGTGGCTTTTTGGATTGGAGGTTCAGTAGAATATACAACTATACGCTCAGCGTGAATATTTGTATCTTCTTTTGTGTCTCTACTCATTACTAGCTCAGTATCTCCTATTTGTGCGGCATCTACTCTTGCGGAGCCCATTGATCTTGTCAAAGGGTCTTCCCATGCAATAAGCATACCTTGACCTAAACCCAGTTGCTGCAAAGTAGTATAACTTAATTGCACTCTTCCACCTTCTAAGTTATCATTAATAATTGGACTAAGAATTGTACCGTTTTTCTGAGATTGTAGCATATTTACGTCAATTTTATTCGGATAAGGATCTATAGGAACCTCTGGAACAGAAGAAACTTGAGCAGAAATAGGTTCTGGAAATGGAGTAGGTTGCGTTAATTGGGTAACGGGTTGTGGAGGGGGCGTAAGTGTTGGAGGGGGCGTCAATTGAGGCATTGGAGTAGGTTGAGGTGCAGGGGTAAGTTGAGGCATTGGAGTAGGTTGAGGTGCAGGGGTAGGTTGAAGTGCTGGAGTAGGTTTGGGTATTGGAGTAAATTGAGCTTGAGGAGTAGGTTTTGGTGACACACCTGGCAAATGAGGTGTTGGAGGTTCTAATTTAGGTGCTGGAGTTGGCTGAGATGCTGGAGTGGATTCGGGTGCTGCACCAGTAGTAGTTCTTAACACAAGTTCAATCCCAGCGAATTGTAATTTATCAATAATATCTTTTGAAATTTGGCCCGCGAAATCAAGAGCCATTTCAGAAATTTCCACAATTCCAGTTGTATTTAAATTATTGTCAGGATTGAATATTTCAATTTGTGATCCCGACGATACTCCTAACTTTTCAGCATTGTTAGTGCTTATTATAATCTTGTTGGTAACATCTTCTTTTACATCAACAAAAATCTTAATATCTGGCATGATTAAAATCTCAATTTATTTCTTTAAAAGGGAATTCTCAAACTTGTCTGAATTTTTTAAGAAACTTACTTTATTTAAATTTTGAGTTTATATCAATATATAAAATATGCTTTAACTTTGATTTATAACTTTAATATTTTGTTTATTCTTTATCAAATGAATCAATTTCATAAATCAGTATATTTTTTAAGCAAATTTCCGAAGATTGGTTAGTAAAATGAATTAAATGGAAGGATATCTCTTTTGTATTTCCTGGCTATAGTAACGGAATACGCTTACTACTTTTCCTAAGTCAGCGATTTGTCTAGAGCCCCCCATAAGGAAGAAACGTCCTGCGGCGCTCAGTATGATGAATGCATCCTCACCTCTTAATACAACTTCCAGCATATTGTGGTATCCAAGTGTATTAATTGCGTCTGACCCGCTTTTCATCACTACAGCGCTTAAGCTCGAAAATAAATCGGGATTTATTTCATATCCCGGGATACATGAAAATGCGAGCCGGAGACCTTCATTTGTAACAAGGGCAAGTGCTTCTAATTCAGTATGCTCTGTAATGTTCGCTAAAAAATTTGATAAACTTCTAGCCTCTTCAGGTGTTAAATTTGACATATTTTCGGAAACTTTTTCGGATTTTAATTTTATAATTTTTTAATATTATAAAGGGTTTTATCTTTAAAAATCTATATTTCAATGATGATGTTTAAAAAATGAGATGGAATTAATGTTGAAAAATGATGTTTAATAGGGGTAAAAATAAAAGAAGTGTATTATTTCCCTTGAAGCTGCATTTTGATTTGGTTTTTAAGAATTTGCTTCTTATCCTTAAATTCAACTGGTTGGTTTGCTTGTTGTCCAGTGCGTTTTAAAAATTCTATAGCTAATATTTTTCCGCTTTCTGAGAGCACTCTAGGAGAGTAATTCGCAGCGAAAAAGACCCCCTCTGGAATAGTTCCGATTTCTTCAATGGCTTTTTCTACTTGCTTTTCTCCTAGGAAAACTTTGGTTTTTTCCACGACACTATATGCATGATTGCCAATAATAATCATTTCTCTTTCGTATCCATCAGGTATCTTTATTTCTTCTAATTTAGCCATTATTTGGTCGAAGTTTACTGAATCTTCTTGAAAATATTGAGCCTCTTGACCTGTATAGAGGGGTCCCACGTTTTGCGCAGGTCTTTTTTGACTCCCCGCAATATTCATACCCTCTGCGGGTTTTGGGGCTCCAAAAATCGGTTTTTCTCTGAATGGATGACCACCGCCTCCACTTGTGCTTGGAATTGGACTGGCTGCTTTTTCCTCTCTGATTTCCTTTGCGATTCCCGCTTCCGTTTTTCCCCCAATTATATTTAAAAACTCGGGGGTTTCATCACCTTCATCCAGGGGAACAACACCATAATGCATTCCGACCTGACCCCTGATTTCTTGACTCCTTTTGGCACCGATAAATTTAGATCTTACAGAACTAGTTATTCCTTTCCATAAAAACACTTTGCGAACATCATCGGCGACTATAACATAACTTTCATCCGTTTTGAGCACGCTTTTAATTGGACCATCCGTGCTAAGTTCGGTTGTAGTTCCGTCAGGATTTATTAAGAATACTTGTAATCCCATTTATAATACCTCGAGCTACCTTAACATTTTTTGATAACAAATTTTTTTTTACTATAATTATAATATATAACGTCTTTATATATTTTTTTTAATTACGAAATTAGATGCTTTTCGAAAAATTTCTGTTTTTTTGATAAAAAATTTTTAATCTTAAGAATTGATATAGCTATTGATTTAATAAATCTAAGATTGCCTGGTTAATATTATCAATCATATCCATAGCAGTAAATCGGGATCCAACATTCTTGCGAACATACTCACCTAAAAATCCATTAAAAAAAGCAGCAGAACAAGCGGATTGAAAAGCCTCATTTTCAGTGGTGAGAAAACAACCACATAATCCCGCTAATACATCCCCGGTTCCTCCAATAGACATTTCTGGGCACCCAGTTTTATTTACCTTCAATTTTTTTCCATCGGTGATATAATCGTATGGGCCCTTTATCAGAAGGGTTAGATCTAGGTCTTTAGCTAAATTGTATATAATATTCCCTCGCTCTTCGATCCTATCATATGGAGGCAGTTCTATTCCAGTCATGATATTCAATTCTCCCTCATGAGGCGTCAAAATTACGGATTGTCCTTTAATTAAATCCAAATGATTTTTTATTAACTTTAGGGCATCAGCATCAAGAACTAGATCTTTTTTTCCTTTAACAATATATTCTACTAATTTAACAAGAAGTTCCTCTGTTTCCTTTTGTTCTCCTAAACCTGGTCCTATAATTATAGAGTTGGCCCAATCAATTAACCCCTGGATTTCATCAAAAGCATTGATATTCAACCAATCTCCAGGACTAGATCTCACAATCATATTAGGTGAATATTTTCTTATCACATCACCAATAACTTGTGGAACGTAAGTAATTACTAAATCACATCCAAAGTTAATTCCTGTCAGAGAAGTATATGCTGGAGCTCCAGAGTAGTTTTTTGATCCTCCAATTACTAACATCCTTCCAAATTGGCCTTTATGATTATCAATTTTTCTAACTTTTAATGTTGGAAGTAAATCACCTTTTCCAACAAATAAGCTTGCTTCATGAGGGATTCCTATCGATTTAATTATTATTTCTCCAATATACTCATTATCTTCACTAAGTCCTTTCTTAATTCGGTGCAATGCAATAATTAAATCCGATTTTACAGCTTTATCAAGCACTTCACCGTTATTAGGATTTAATCCAGAGGGCAAGTCTATTGAAACAACAGGTATCTTAAATTTTTTATTTAGATTATTTATCAAATCAATTGCGCTAGATATTGGTTCTCGAATTTTTCCTTTAACTCCAGTCCCTAATAAACCATCTACAAACAATTTCACGTCTTTACATTTATTCATTGCCACCGAATTATCTGCAATTTCTGTAGAATCTCGGACTACCACAGTTTCGATGGTTACATCTAAATAACGTGAAATAATATCCCAATTGAATTTTGATTCTTTCGTCCGAATTTTTTCCGGTACTCCCAATAAAAACACAATAGCATTCACATTAAACGCTGAAAGGTGTCTTGCCACGACGAAACCATCTCCTCCATTATTTCCTGTTCCACAAAAAATAGCAACTTTATCGGCCTCCTTTAAATTATACCGATCAACAAGTTCTATTGCTATAGAATAACCCGCACATTCCATTAAATGACCCATGGGAATCCCTAACCATTGGGCATTATTATCCGCAATTGCCACATCTTCGGCCGATATCCTATCTGAATTAAATTGTTCCATAACTAATTTTAAGAAACTGAATTAAAAAACATTTTTTAATTCAACACGAAATAGTCGAATTTCATAAATAGAAAATCTTAATTTTTTTGGATTAAAAACCTAACTAATGACAGAATAATCCGTTTATGGAAAAATTATGAGTCGATTTAAAGAAGATATCAATGAAGCAAAAGAACGTTTGAAAGCATGGTGGGATCATGAAATAATCGATCGCCCATGCATTTCTTACTGGAATCCGAGGTTAGGAGAGAAAATTCCGGATACCGAAGCCGTGCTTGAATTCTTTGATCCATTTTATTTAGCCCAATTCTGGGATGATGTAGAAACTGCAATAGATATGTATGAAGCAACTTCGAAAATTTTTTATTTTGGTGGGGAAAATATCCCCAATTTTCGTCCGTACTACGGGCCTGGAATTATGTCTGCTGTGTTTGGGATTGAGCCTAAACCCCAGACCAGAACTGTGTGGTTTCAAAAAGAAACTTCTGTTGATGACATCATCCCGTTATTGGAGGGTGTACAAATTAATATGAGTAATCCTTGGTATGCTCGGCTTATAAGAACTACTGAAACTGCGGCAAAACGCGCGAGAAAGGATTATAGTGTCGGCGTAACTGATCTCGGAGGTGTTTTAGATATCCTTTCTTCATTTTTAGGTCCGACAAAACTAATTTTAACGATGAGAAGAAATCCAGAATTAATAGATACTTGTAGAGCTATAATTCTCGAAAAATGGATGAAAGTATATAATGAGCTTCAAAGAATCATACAACAAGATTCAGACGGCATTAATAGTTGGATGTATTTATGGTGTCATAAACCTTGGTATCCGCTTCAATGCGATTTCAGTGCCCTTCTTTCCCCTAAATGGTTTAAACGTTTTGCATTGCCAGATATTATTTCTCAAGCTGAAAAAATGGATTATTGTTTATATCATTTAGATGGTCCCGATGCCCTTAAACATTTAGATGATATACTTTCAGTTCCTTCGATTACTGGGATTCAATGGGTTCCGGGGGCCGGACGAGAACTTAATTGCGATGATCACTGGATGCCAATATATAAAAAAATCCAAGCGGCTGAGAAAAATTTGATAATAGATTTTTTTGCTTTATCCGAACAACTAGCTCATTTTTACAAGGAATTAGATCCTAAAGGCTTAATTACGACCACAATATTTATGGATTATGCTCGAACAAAATTCTACTTACCTAAATTCATAGGAGGAGAAGGGGGTGAGGGAAATTTTCGGGAGTATAAAAAAATCTATCGAAAACAATTAAAAGAACAAAAAAATCAATAGATTAAAGTGCATTTTCTTTTAAACAGGTCTGATTTTAAATTTAGAATATATTCTTTAGAAATTTGAAGTTAAATTTTAAAAATCTAAATCACTCATTAATATATTTCTCCCTTTCAGCTATTACTCGTTTTAGGTTAGATGTTAGGTTAAATGTTAGGTTAGTCTATAGAGATTTGTTTAAAGAAATTAAAAGAAGATGGATTCGCAGTATCAGGCGTTAGATCGAAATAGTTAAATATAAAGATAACTCAATAATAAATGGTGACATTCCTGTGAAAAATCACAAATCTATGATTATCGCACTATTTGGGCTATTTCTGTTATTATTACTCACAAATAGTGTTAATAAAAGTGTTAAGAATGATCATCCCTCGTATAATGATAATTCTTCAAATAAAAATCTATATGACTTTCTTGTTTTAATTATTATATTTGGGTTAATTGGAATCGTTTTGACAGCAAATATAATGTCTATTAC